>NZ_KV809579.1:0-4661 GCF_001812625.1 Streptococcus sp. HMSC064H09 | reverse complement strand
TGACTCTTATAAAGATCTAACTGGCCAAAGGTAAAGCCACGTTCTAACATTTCATTAACAATCTCAAGCGTCGTAAATAAGTCATTTTCAACATTAGTCGCTTCATTTCGTTGGCGCTTCTCCTTAATATCTTCCATTCGAGCTTTAACAGCATCAAGACCCGCAGACATCGTTTTAAGCTCGAATGCTTTAGCTCGAATTGAAAAGTAGGCACAATAGTAATAAATAGGATGGTGCACTTTGAAATAAGCTACACGCAGGGCCATCATAACGTAGGCTGCCGCATGGGCTTTAGGGAACATGTATTTGATTTTACCACAAGATTCAATATACCAGTCTGGAACATTATTTTCACGCATGGCTTGAATATAGCCATTTCGCTCTTCTTCAGAAATTTTCAACCACATTCCCTTACGCACACGTTCCATAATGGTGAAGGCCATCTTAGGATCTAATCCCGCATGCATTAGGTATACCATGATATCGTCACGACAACCGATAACGGTTTTCAGAGTGGCAATACCTTCCTTGATCAAATCTTGTGCATTACCCAACCAAACGTCTGTACCATGGGACAAACCAGATAACTGTAAGAGTTCCGCAAAGGTCGTCGGATGCGTCTCGTCGACCATACCACGAACAAAGTTAGTCCCAAACTCAGGGATTCCCAACATTCCCGTTGGTGTCCCAATCTGTTCAGGTGTAACCCCCAAAATTTCAGTCCCTGAAAAAAGTTTCATCACATCTGGATCATCTGCTCGAATATCTTTGGGATCAATTCCTGATAAATCCTGCAACTTACGAATCATAGTCGGATCATCATGTCCCAGAATATCAAGCTTCAACACGTTCTCATCAATATCGTGGAAGTTAAAGTGAGTTGTCTGCCAAGCAGCCGTTACATCATCAGCCGGATATTGAACAGGTGTGAAATCATAGACATCCATATAATTTGGAATAACAACGATACCACCCGGGTGCTGACCTGTGTTTCGCTTAACACCAGCAGCCCCCATGGCTAAACGGTCGACCTCGGCATCTCGGTAAAACTTATTGTAGTCACGTTCGTAACCTTTGACAAAACCATAAGCCGTCCGATCTGCAACAGTACCTACTGTTCCAGCACGAAAAGCATATTGCTCTCCAAAAATATCACGAACATCCAAGTGGGCTGATGGTTGATCATCACCGGAAAAGTTCAAATCGATATCCGGAACCTTATCCCCATCAAAACCTAGGAAAGTCTCGAAAGGAATATCCTGACCATCTTTTTTATACTCCGTTCCACATTCCGAACACTCCTTATCAGGCAAATCGAAGCCAGATCCATAAGAACCATCTGTAATGAACTCTGAGTGTTGACATTTAGGACATAAATAGTGTGGCGGCATCGGATTAACCTCAGTAATTCCAATCATCGTCGCAACAAAACTAGAACCGACAGATCCACGCGAACCAACTAGGTACCCACGTTCATTTGAACGGTTAACCAGCATCTGCGAAGCCAGGTAAATTACGGCAAAACCATTACCAAGAATTGAGGACAACTCTTTCTCAATTCGCAGATCAATAATATCAGGCAAAGGATTACCATAGAGCTCAAACGCTCTAGCATATGTCATCTCCGCAACCTGTTCTTCCGCACGATCAATGAAAGGTGTGTACAAGTCTTTTTTGACAACCTCGACCTCTTCAATTTGTTCTGCCATAGCCTGCGTATTAGTTACAACAATTTCATAGGCTAAGTCTTTTCCCAAAAAGGCAAAGTCATCTAGCATCTCATTCGTTGTTCTAAAATGCGCTTCAGGTAAAGGAGCAGGTTTTGCATTTTCTCCCTTACCGATTGGCCTATTAATCATTGCTCCTTGTCCCAAAGCACGAACAATGATTTCACGATAAATCGCATCCTCAGGATTGATATAATGTACATTTCCTGTAGCAAGCACAGGCTTGTCCAGACGATTAGCAACTTCAATCAGATCTCGAATCAGTTGTTCTATAGCCACCTCATCCTTAATTAAGTCCTTCGCAATCAATGGTGCATAAATCGCTGGTGGCATAACTTCAATAAAGTCATAATATTTAGCAACTTCAACTGCCTTGTCAATACCATGAGACAGAAGCGTATCAAAAACCTCACCATCAGCACAAGCAGAACCTACAATGATTCCCTCACGATACTCATCTAAGACCGTACGAGGAATACGTGCTACCCCCTCAAAGTATGAGACATTTGATAAACTTACCAACTTAAAGATATTCTTCAAGCCAGTTTGATTCTGAACATACAGCGTCGCATGTTTAACACGAGACTTTTTATACGAATCTTCAGAAACCAAATCCGTGTTCAACTGTTCCAAATTAGTCAAACCGTGCTTATCAAACACATCTTTTATGAAGATAAACAACAAACGGGCCGTTGCTTCCGCATCATAATTGGCCATATGGTGGTGATCTAAAGCCACACCAAACCGCTTCGTCAAAGGACCCAAACCATGACGCTTATACTCAGGATAAAGATTTCGTGCAAATTCTAAAGTATCAATAACTGGTTGTGAAATTGTTGGTAACTGATGTCTTTCATAATTGGCATTCATAAAACCAACGTCAAAGGTCGCATTATGGGCTACTAGCACAGTTCCTTGACAGAATTCTTGAAACTCCTGTAAAACTTGGACTAAAGGTTTAGCACCTTTTACATGATTATCAGTAATACCTGTCAACTCAGTAGTAAAAGCAGAAAGAGGATGCCCTGGGTCTATAAATTCATCAAATTGCTCAATAATATTACCTTTATGCATTTTTGATGCCGCAATCTGAATCAAATCATTATGAACAGCAGACAAGCCCGTTGTCTCAACGTCAAATACAACATAAGTTGCTTCTTTTAATTCCAAATTCTGGGAATTATAAACAATAGGAACTTTATCCTCAACAAGATTGGCTTCAAGACCAAAAATAGCTTTAATACCAGCTTTCTTAGCCCTATGGTAGCCATTAGGAAAACTCTGAACATTAGCGTGATCAGTTATAGCAACAGCTGGATGTCCCCAAGAAGCAGCAGTATCAATAAGCTCTTCCACAGTTGGCATGGCATCCATAGTCGACATGTTAGTATGTGCATGAAATTCCACACGCTTTTGTCCCTCAGGCATCAAATCCTTGCGAGGTGTGTGCGAAATCTCTTTGATATCTTGTACATTCATTGTCAGACTATGAGTGAAAGGATTATTCTCAATACGACCGCGAACTCTTACCCAGTTCCCCTTTTTTATCATATCGAACTTAGCAAGCTCATCACAATCCTTGACCCAGCGCTGCATTGCAAAACTAGAGGTATAATCAGTTACCTTGAAATTAATAATAATTCGACCCGTCTTAGTTTCACGTTGCTCTACATCAAAAATATATCCTTCAAAAACAACACGATTCTCTTCAGAATTAATATCAACCATTGGCGTTATTTCAGCCTTATCAAAACTAACTTGACGTTGACTTTGTTTCTCAGCAAAATTTTGGACTGGTTCGTTCACAGGTTTCGGTGCTGGAGCACTCTCAAGAATAGATTGAAGAGCCTGTCTTGCCTGAGATTCAGCTTGTTCTTGTAAAGAAACCTTGTTTGTTTCGTAAGCCTCTTCTATAGAAGATGACGCTTCCTTATCTTCAAGAACAGAAATTGATACGTCAGATAAACCAACTTGAGAAAGAGATTTAGAAATCAAAGAAATAAATCTATCCTGTAAATTTTCTTTAATAATATGCGCTGGAGCCTTAACACAAATACTATTATTTGAAATTTCAACCTTTAGATTTGAGAATAAAGAATAAATAGAAAAGTGAGAAACTTTTAAACTATCTAAGGCATATGAGAAATAATCTCCAAGTAAAGAATCATCGCAAGAAGTAGAAAGTAAACGAATCTCAAAAGAAGCTTTGGCACCCAAAGAATCGAAGGAAGAATGAAGTAAACTATCAAAAAGAACAAAAGACTCATAAGAAAGAACACTAGGAAAAGAAAAAACAAAAAACCACTGCCGTTTTGATTTAAATAGTTTTACTGTTTCGATAGAACCATCTTTAATTTCTTTAAAAGCATCGTGTTCCTCAGAAAAACGAATTTGTTTTAAGAGAAGCTGAAATTTATCAGACATAAAAATTAAACTCCTATAGACAAAAAAACACCCCTAAAGGAGTGTAACTTATACCGGCGGCCGGGGTCGAACCGGCACGTCCTTGCGGACACTGGATTTTGAGTCCAGCGCGTCTGCCAATTCCGCCACGCCGGCAAAGTATAACTGGGGTAGCTGGATTCGAACCAACGCATGAGGGAGTCAAAGTCCCTTGCCTTACCGCTTGGCTATACCCCAAAAATATAGGCGAATGAGGGGAATCGAACCCCCGAATGTCAGAGCCACAATCTGATGTGTTAACCACTTCACCACATTCGCCACTTTACTAACACGGGCAGTAGGAATTGAACCCACACTGAAGGTTTTGGAGACCTTAGTTCTACCTTTAAACTATGCCCGTAACTATGGAAGGGGAGGGATTCGAACCCCCGAACCCGAAGGAGCGGATTTACAGTCCGCCGCGTTTAGCCTCTTCGCTACCCTTCCAAAATATAAACAAATGGCGCGAGACGGAATCGAACCGCCGACACA
>NZ_KV809578.1:0-240 GCF_001812625.1 Streptococcus sp. HMSC064H09 | reverse complement strand
TGACTCAGTAATTCCAGATGCTGAAAACTTGAAAGTTACTTTGGAACGTGCCCTTCCATTCTGGGAAGATAAAATCGCTCCAGCTCTTAAAGATGGTAAAAACGTATTCGTAGGTGCACACGGTAACTCAATCCGTGCCCTTGTAAAACACATCAAACAATTGTCAGATGACGAAATCATGGATGTTGAAATTCCAAACTTCCCACCATTGGTATTCGAATTTGACGAAAAATTGAACGT
>NZ_KV809577.1:33067-89770 GCF_001812625.1 Streptococcus sp. HMSC064H09 | reverse complement strand
AAATTAAATGTCTAACTTTTTGGGGTCAGTACAAGCTACTTGGGTGTCTTTTATATATCCGAACTTCTAAATTTATTTCACAAAAAATGTAGTCATTCGGTTGATTTTTATTGCAGTATACTGAAATAAAAAAATTCAATAATCGCATAAAATCAAGGTTTCTCGTCTTAACTGACGTGTAGTGAATGACTACTTAACCTCAGTAAGGAATACTTAAAATCTATTTTAGTTGCTAGAAACCTTATTAAATCAACGTTTAAGGGTTGTTGATTTTGATAAAACTATCAAAGGTTGCCAAAAAGGTTGCCACAGATTTAAGAGGTCAGCTCAGCTATTTTGTTTAAATAGATATCGACCGCCTGTGTTTGATTCTTGGGAGCAAGTTCAGCATAAATGTCCATTGTAGTCTTGATTGATTTGTGTCCCATCCGAACTTGTAATTCTTTCCAATTCATTCCAGCATTCAACATCATGGATGCGTGAGTGTGGCGGAATAAGTGAAAACCATAATCTGGCAGACTAGCTTCACGCAATCGCTTTTTGAGTGTTGCACGTTCGTTTCTGTCGCACATATAGTTACCATAAATAGTAGGAAAGATTAACTTACTTTTTGGAAGATTATTTTTCTTGAAATAGAGATTCATTTCATCGTGGAAATTTTGAAGCTCTTCAATGATTTGGTACGGAACAGCTATTCGTCTGTTAGCTGAATCAGATTTTGGTGTGTTTTTACAAACGACTTCGCCTTTCAAACCTAATTTTGGTTTTGCATTTTTCCAAACAAGTGTTTTACTAACTAGTATTTCGGAATTATCAAAATCAAGGTCATAGATAGTCAATGCTAATAGTTCATTGATTCTCATACCTGAAGCAAGTAAACTATCGCAAATAACTTTAAATCGGCGATTAGCCCTAGTATTAGTCAGACTATCAACGATGCTTAACCAAGTAGATAAATCCTCATCATGAAGGACCATAATACGTTTTTGGTTGCTTTTGGGCTTTGGCGGGATTTTGATAGACTGAGCGGGGTTAAATTTGAGTTCAAAATGTGTTATTCCAAAATCAAAAATATCACTTAATTTATGGGCAATAGCTCCAAAATCTTTAGCTGAACCCTTTTCAGCTCTCTTTATACCTGCATCCACAGATTCTTTAGATTTTTTTGCTAATTGGTTGATCCAAGTCTGTATATCTGACGAGGTAATTTTTTCAGGTTGATACTTTCCGAATCGTGGTAGTATATAGGTGTCAAGATAGTTTCTAACTCGGTTCAGTGTATTATCTGAACTAACCCATGTCTCATAATTTGAAAACCAAAGTTCTGCTAAGTCTGAGAAGGTAGCAACATTGAAAGTTTCTTTCCTTGTTGAGTCATTTTCTTCAAAGTCAATTTTAGCTTGAATAATTTTACGGTCTAAAGAACGTAAGGTTTTAGCGGTAATAGTTGTTTTGACTGGTTTTCCAGTTTTAGAATCAAGTCCTAAGTAGATACTTTTAGCTGAATAACTAATTTCGCCATTGTTCTTTATTCTCTTTAAAACACTTTTCCCTTTATGGATAATTTTTTCTGTATTCATGGTTGCTCTCTTCAATCAATCGAAGAATGAAAAAAGCTAAAATAGATTGTATCGCTCACTTTCTTTTTTGATACTCTTATTTTAGCATATTTCGCTTCTAGTCACAGCTTAGAAATTCGATGACATCACTGATACTGTAATATACTGTTCTAGTACCCTCAATGGGTGGTTCTAGTCGCTTTAGACCCTTGTTTTCCCACGATTTAAGAGTATTGGGAGAAATGCTCAGTAGGGAAAGAAGTTCTTTTTGCGTATAGATACCTGACTTACTTTTTTCGTTATTTAAGTGCTTCAGTAATTCAATGATGCTATGAAGCATGTGTTCAATTTGCTTTAATTCAAAATAATTTTTGGACATACTAGTCTCACTTTCTTTACTGCATGGAATATGAGATAATGGCAATAGGGGTAAGCTACTGCCTATCTCTTCTAATCTGCAACATCACTCTTTTGCTTCTTGGCGGAATCTTTAGGAGTGATGTTGTTTTTTTGGTAAAAGATTTGGAAGGCATCTTCAAAAAAATCTTCATAATTAAGTTTCTCAAGTTTCCTACCAAATTTATTTAACCATATCCTTACATCTGGGTTGGGAGTGTAGTTGGTCTCATACTCTTGAATTAGTCTAATGATAAAGTGATTACGGGCTTGTGTTCCCCAGACTTCTTCAATTTTCTTCAAAAGAGGGTAGAAACCGCTACCTTTCATCAAATATGAAATCGTTGCGAGTAGGTCGTTGTTTCGAGAGTTCAAAGATTCAAGTTCTGGAAAGCTCCCGAATCCTTTAAGCAAGTCACTAGTGAATGGTAAAGACTGACCAGTCTTGGTGTCATGAAAACAATACTTGTCAATCATTTTATTAACAATGAGCTTGCTCAAATCTTGAGGGCTATCAATATCAAGAAGTAAGGCTAGTATTTGATTGCTATAAGTTCCTTTGTAAGAAGCTTCCATACGGATCCAAGAATTGCAATACTTAGTTAAGTGCATATAGCGACCTTGATTATCTAATTGTTCCTGATACTTGTTATAGATACGCAAAAGAGCACTTACATTCTTTTTCTTACTTCCTACGTAGACGGTCTGAGCCTCGCCGTTTACTTCTTGAGCGCTGACATTGGAAACATTTTTACGTCCTTTGTGATTGGTAATGATATATTGCTTGTCTTTTAGTCCTTGATAAAGACTATTTACTGACATTGGATAATTAAAGTAATCAACAGCAAGGTCGATACGTGATAGACGCAGATCATAGTAGTCAACATACAGCAGTTGTGCTATATTGTGGACGTCAATCAGTTCACTATAATAGTCTTGATAGGTGGCTTTATAGTGAGATAAAGCTGATGCTGAAAATTTTAAGATGATACCCATAATAAAATTAGTTTGATGCCATGCAATCGCAAAATAATAGGGGAGATGCTGAAAGGTAAAGCCGTCTGTATAGCCTGCTGGTGGCGTTTTTAAGGGAGCATATTCTCCAAAAAGAGCTGGTAAAGATAATTTTTCTGCTATTGTCTCAGCAAGTGATAAAGCTATCTGCTGCCAATTATCTGGGTACTCTCCTACAGTGTCTTCTGTAGGTTTAATAACAAACGTTACTTCATCAACACTAGTCATAATAACTGGATTATGGTCATTGTCTTTTTGAAGATATTTTTCAATGGCATTTTGATAAATCATAATTTACCTCTTTCTATCCGTCTAAAGTGTGATAGTTAACTGGGCGATCAGTTTTTGTTTTAGCTAACTTTTGTTATACTGAATAGCGAAATTCCTATATTTTAATTATTCCACTATTTCAAGGAATAAGCACCCTAAGTTTTATCAAGTACGAAAAGACTTGATTTGAGAGCTTTTTAAAGTAGAGAGAAGTTCTTTCCCTAAAGTGGGATTTCTAAAGCAAAGAATTTAGGTGACAATGGAACGGGGGTTATTACATGTCCCCCGTATAACAGCCAGCTAAAGCTGGCGAGGCTGTAAGCCTGTTCCTCCGCTTTGAGGGCTACGGGGCAACAGCCTCTTCGTCAAGAAAATAGCGGTCTGAACGTTCAACGGCTTCCCGAATTAGTTTTTCTAAGGGGGGCATGTTGTAACTTGGCACAAGTATATGGCGACTTTCTTGACCGTCAATCTTCATGTAACCGACACCTCTGGAGTTGTTTCGCAGAACATAATCTTTTTCATCAGAGAAGAGCATGGCAACTGTCTCTTTAGATAATTTGCCTAGTGCGATAACTGTACCTATGGAATCACGAGATAATCCCAAACTTGCTTTATGGGCATCTTGTTGGGAAATAATGACGTAAATCAAAAAGGAGCGTCCTAGTTGGATAAGGCGAGTATAGTCTTTAATGGCTTGTTCACGTTCTTTTTTATCGAGGCTATTTTGCCACGCATTGAACTCATCAAAGCAAATCACGACAAATTCTCTGGACTTATCAATCCCCTTTTGTCGGTTTTCAAGAATTGATAATGCTAAAGTAAGGAGCTCAGAGACTTCTTCAAAACGCTTAAAACCTTTACATCCGTCTAAAAAGGCAAAATCCGAGTCAGCCTTGTAGTCGCCGATTAGGAACGTGGCTCTTGGGTAGGTGTGAGCAAAGCGAGCCAATAATATTTTAGTCGCAAAAGTCTTACCTGACCCACTGGAACCTACCAAAAGAGCGTGGGGTACACGCTCAACAGGTATATCCCAGAAGAAATGGTTCCCATAATCAGCTAGATTTTTATCAAGAAAACATTTCATCTGTTAGTCCCTCTAATTTGAGTTATAAGAAAAGTAGATTTCTAAATTCAAGTAATACTGATTGTTATACCGTAATCGTTTTCCGAATTGAGGGCTTACAATTAGCATTTGCCCTTTATCTGACCAAGTTCCATAGGTAGCAGACTCTGCTAAGTATTTACTAAACTGTGCTAAAAAAACCTGACTAAGATAATTCATATCCTCGGCTTCAAGTTTCTTCCCGATCATAATAGGGAAGCGTACTAGATGACTGTCTTGATTTGGTGAGCTAGTTAAATACTTGACATAACGGCTGTCAAAAAGTAATTTATTTTTTGATACACTACTTGTCATCTCAATTACTTGTTCAAGGTCTTCTATGATTACAGGCAGGTTTAACCGCAGGATTGTGGCTTGTTTTTGCTTCTCCTGAATGTCGCTAATCTTTAGCATCAGATAGAGAAATTCAGCAAATAAGATAATTAACAAAGAAATAATACTCATAAAAGTTCCTTTCTAAAGAAAGGGGAAAATTTTCCCCATTTCTTAAACCAGTTCAATAAAAGCAGACTTAGCTTTTACTGAAAGCGCAGCACGATTTCCATTGGTATAGGCGTTGATAGAAACATTCTCAAGAACAATTTCTACTTTCTCATCAAATAAAGATGTAAAGTCCGATACATTAACTGTATCAACTTTGATATTGGTTTGACTAAAGCGTCCCTCTGGGGTACGTGCTCCAATAGTTAGTTGGGTTTGTCCAGTGTTGAGACCAGAAGTAAAATCCTTTACTTCTGATGCACCGATTAGACGCCCCTGAATTGTAGTTTGTGTAGCCTCCATAAGCCACCTCTTTCTAACCCGTTTGGGTAAATAATAATGTGTGATAGCTATCTCACAATATTATTGTAGAAAATTAGACGATATTTTGTTACCTAACTTATGCCTTTGACTAATACATCTTGCTATAATAACTAAATGAAAGGGACTAACTTATTTTAAAAGAAAATGAAAGCGTTTTACCCTAAGCTGTGTAACATCTATTGAATTATTTTGACTTTGTATGTTAAGATGAAGCCATATATTTGACTAGGAGATATTTTTATGAAAACAAAAATGGAAGAACGTATGTTAGTAACTGTTACTTTAAACCTAATGCACCGATTAGAAGATTTTCAAGCTTTTAAGGAAAAAGAAAATATTAGTGGCGACTATAATGCTAAAATACTTTATATTGTTCGATATTTTCATGTATCTGATAAAACAGTAGAAAATTTGTTATCTGGAAAATATGTATCAAGGGCAAATTACTTAAGTATTTTTCCATCATTTGATTCTGAAACTTCAAATGAAGCTAATACACTGTTGGAAAATCTGGCTGAACAAATTACTAAAGAAATTGAAGAGGGAAATGAAGCGACTATAAAAGAAGTCGATGAAATCTTGTCTAATAAGCTAGATAAGCTTGACATGAGAGTGTTATCGAGGGAACTATTTTATGAATCAATGGAAAAATCTATTCAAAGTAGTTTAAATAGACTAAATAAACCAAGTAAAGGAACACAAGTTTCAGATTATTCTTGGAGTGTCTGGAATAGTTTCTTTTACAACTATATTTCTGAAAGAGATGACCTGTATCAAATCTTTTCTAAGTTTGACACTATATCGAAGTCTTTAGACTATCTCCCACTAGTTGAGAAGATTTTTGAGACAGAAGATAATCTTAGAGTTTTTGGCAACGTAGCTGAACGATTGGATTTCTTTAAAATGGTTGATGAATATGAGGATTGGGATAATTTAGAACAATACATAAAGTCAGTTCAAACACGAAATGGATTTGACAACTATCTAGAATAATACACACAAAAAGCCAAGTCGAAATGACTTGGCTTACTCTACTTGTTTTATGATACTTCTGAGAGCTTTTATTATCGGCTCTCTTTTTTCTTTGGGAAGATGTTCGATGTCTTCGATAAGTTGGTTAAATTCTGTCTCTCGTTGTTGCATTTCTACGTTAAAAAAGGTGTTAACATCAACATCTAATGCCTGCATAATCTTCTCTATAGTGTCTACCTTGACGTTTAGCTGTTTGCTTTCTAAACGGTAAATATAATTAAAACCAAGCTCAGCTTTTTCTGCTAGATACTCCTGTGTGAATCCTTTTTCCAGTCTTAGGTGTCTGATTTGCTTAGCTACAAATTCTTTTAAGCTGTTATTGTTAGTCATGGTGTCACCTCACTAACTATCATACAGATTTTTCTGTGAGAGTTACCACCTACAAAAGACTGAATTTATTTTTAAAACATATCACAAAAGTCTGTTTTTTATGATACAATCATATTGAAACAGTCTTTTAAGACAGTTAACTAAATAAGGAGAACGTTTATGTTTAAGAACGAAGTTAAAGGTCATGGAACAATTAAGAAGTTGCGTACGGGTGCAGTTGTATCTGTATTGACTCTATCAGTACTAGGTGGGGTATCTGTTGTAAACGCAGATGAAACAACCTCAACTGATGCTACTGTAAGTAATGTTGAAGTAGTTGCAAAAGATACTGCAGCTGAAACAACACCGGTAGCACAGCCTACAGAAGTTAAGGCTGAAACGGTAGCAGAAACACCTGTTGCTCCAACAGTAACCGCAGATCAAGTTGCTAACGCTAAAGTCGTAGCAAACCAAGCTAATCAAGCATTGAACGCTCAAGCTGATGTTGTTGCTAGTGCTGAAACAGCGGTAACAGAAAACAACAACACTGTATCTGATTTGGGTAATCAAATCACAGAAGTTGAAAAGATTACTCCTGAGGTAGTTGCCGAAGCTAAATCAGATCAGGCTAAAGCTAAGGAAACTCTAGATCAGGCTACGAAAGCTACGGCAAGTGCTGAGAATAGTCTTACTGATGCTACTAGCAAAGAAGCAACTCAAAAAGGTGTAGTTGCCAAAGCTGAGTCAAATGTTGAAAAGACTGCAAGTGCAGTTGCAGATGCTGAGAAGAAAGTAGAAGCTCTTTCAGCTACAACAGATACTGCTAAATTGGATCAAGACGTTAAAGATTTGACTGCAAAAGTCGCAGAAGATACTACTAATGTAAAATCTGCTAAGGACTCTCTTGAGGCAGCTAAGTTGTCTGTAAGTAACAAAGACCAAGCAATCAAGGATCAAAAATCTGTTGTAACTACTGCTGAGGGTACTGTTGAAAGCTCTTCTAAAGCGTATGATACTGCTAAAGGCAACCAAGAAGGTACTCAAACAGCTGAAAATTCAACTAAATCTGCTCTTGACGAAGCTAAGAAAGGTAAAGTTGTAACAGAAACTGTTAAAGCAGGTGAAGTTACAACTGTAACAGCCGATGGGGTATATTTGAACAAAGGTGTTGCTTATTCAAACTTTACAGAAACTAATGGTATCGTTACAAGCCAAGCTTATTTGGATGCAATCAAAGCCCTTGCTAAAGGTACAGGGTCTGTCCAAGCCGTTAAGGATGCAATCAAGAAGGGTGACGAAAATGGTAACAACCTAGCTATCGTGTCAGCTCCTACTTCATCTGCATATAATTCATGGGTTAAAAACATGGATTTCAACTTTGCTAACACAGATTCAGCAACTAAGTTGGATGTTAACAATTTGTCTGACAGCCAGTTGACTGACTTGGCATTGTTCTACACTGCTTTGCTTAACGACCTTCGTTTCAAAGTGGGTACTAACTTGGTAACTGTAACCGATCAAAGTGTCGCTGAAGCTAAGAAGACAGTAACATCTATCTTTGACAAGTTGTTCCCAGCTTACAAAGGCATGGATGGAGCTCAACTTGAAGCTAATGGTTTTTGGAATTCTATGTCAGACCCTAAGAATCCTTTGAAGTACACTGGTGTAAGCTTGCAAGATACAGTTAAGGGTATCGACTCTGAAGATACAACTGTTATTGGTCAAAAACCTGCTAATAATGTCAGCTATACAAACAATGACGGACGTAAACAGACTATGTTCGACTTGAAAGCTAAGATCTTTGCTAACTTGGGTAACCAACTCTATGGTACTTCAGGTATGGGGTATCTTGGTGAAGCTTACGGTGGTGTTGATGGCAAACGCTCTGACAACTTTGATCTAGCTTTGGAAGTTCTTGGTCTTAAGGGTACTTCTACAACAGCAGGTATTGATTTTGGATTCACAAACACTTACAATGGTATGATTGACCGTGCACCAAGCACTTACACTGTACTAGGTAATTCTTATGGTAAAGCTATCAACAATCCTTACCAAACACTTGAAAACCCTAAAGAAACTGTAACTCCAGTCTATAAAGACGTAGAACGTACTATTGTAGATGATGCAGCAGTTGCTAAGGCTCAAACAAACTATAATGCAGCAGTAAAAGCTAACCAAGACGCTAAATCTAAGGTAGCTACTGCAGAGACTGCTTATAACACTGCTAAGGAAGCTCTTGCTAGTGCTCAGAAACGTTTGGCTGATTTGGTAGGGGGTACTGTAGATATTCCAGCTCTTGAAAAAGCCTTGGCTGAAGCTCAAACTCAACTTGAATCAGATCAAGCCTCTCTTCAAACTGCTAAGGAGACTCTTGCTTTGGCTAAGGCTAGTGCAGCAGACAAGTCTAAGGCTTTGGAAGTAGCTAAGACTGAACTTGCTGAAGCTACGAAATCTAGCGAAACAGCCAAAGGGGTACTCGCTAAAGAAAAAGAAACTCTTGAAATTCTTGCTAAAGCTGTAGCAGTTGCTCAAACAGCTCTTACAGACGCTCGTACTAAACAAGACGTTGCTAAAACAAAATTCATTACTGCTAGTGTTAAAGCATCAGACCTTGCAGATAAATTGGCTAACAAAGAAAAAGTATTGGCTGATTTGAACTCTAAGCTTGCTGACGCTAAAGCTAAGTCTGTCAAACTCGCTGATGAACTTAATACTGCTAAAGAGCGTTATGAAACTCTTAAGAAAGACTCAAACGCTAAGAACGTAGAATACCTCCGTTTGGCAACTGTGAAAGCTGAACAAGATAAGGCTGAAGCTGAAGTTGCACGTTTGCAGGCTCTTAAAGATAAGGCGGATGCAATCGTTGCACAAGGTGGTGTTGTAGTACAGGTAGTTGACGCTGATGGTAATGTTGTAGATATCGTTGATGGTACGAAAGCAGTTAAGAACGCTGATGGCTCTATCTCTATCGAGGGTACTCAATACACTCTTAACAACGATGGGACTGTATCTAAGGTAGTTGTTCCAACTGCAGAAAAGGGGGTATTGGCTACTGGTGTTGTGAAGCAGGCAGGAGTGACACAAGTTGACGGTAAAACCACTTATTCACGTGTTGAACGTGCAAATTCGTTACCAAATACTGGATCACAAGAATCGTTACTTGGATTACTTGGTGCAAGCATGATAGCTGGACTAGGGGTAAGATACGTAGGGAAACGTAAAAGGAAGAATTAGGAGATAACTCGTGGCGATATTAATTCAGGAAGTCAGTGATGAACCAGGATGTGCAGGTTGTGGGTGCGTACTTGCGCTGATACCTTTAACGATTATTTATTTTAATAGAGATGCTATTATTACTGGCCTTATCTCTTTCTTAGGTGGACTAATGACAGTTGTAATCTGGATAATAGGAATTATAGTAGTATCTATTTTAGGTTACCATTTAATTAAGTATTTAATACAATACTTAAAAAATAGAAACAACTAAAAAGAAACTCTTCTTACATTAAAGTGTAGGAAGAGTTTTTGCAATATGTTATAATGTCCAATGTAGAAAAGTGAAGACGGTGGCTACTGTTTCTGAAAGTGAGTTGATGCCTATGGGCAATTCATCAAAATCTGACAGAAAGGAGGTGGCCTAGGTTGACCGCATTTGAAGTGGTGCAAACTATGTTAGCATTTGCAAGAAAAAGGAAAGAGGACAATAAGGTATACTTAATTGTCCTTTTTTATTTTACAAATGCAATGCACTCACAAAACCAATTCTTACAAAATAATATGAAAATCCATCCTTGTACGGACATGGAGCTGGCGCTGATGCCTCTCTAAGAACTTGAAAATCTAGAAGCATGCCAAACTCTTTTTTATTTCTTCGAAACATATCATTATAAGATAGCTTTAATTCTATCCGAATAAGATTTTGACTAGTATTTTCATCTTTTAAAAACAAATAATTAGGAAAATTGATGATGACATCTGCTTTTTCATCAACCAAAATATCTCCCATAGACAATGGCATATTTGAAGCAATATAAAGTTTGCTATCATCATCCCAGCTTACTTCTTCGATTTTTACACTATCCAATGAGACATCAACTGCTTCGCCTCTTCCCTTATTTTTTAAAAGTACATGAAAAGAAGTTATACATTTCATTTGTTCTTCAAAAGTTTTTTCTTTTTGCACTCTTAAAGAGTCATCATTAAAATACCATACTGGGAAACGAACACTTAATTCTCGATTTGCAATAAAATCGGAATATTCATTTTCTACTGAAGCAAGTTTTATGATTGGTTTATATTTAATTGCGTCATCCGCTTCTGATTGTTTAGTCTGATAATTCAGAGTCATAACAACACCAACCAAGGTAATAATACCACCTAACAATGAACCATAATAAGAAAGTAAGTCACCTGCTCCCCACTCAGCAGTAAATAATGGAGCTAAATACACTTTAAAGGAAAGGTTGATAAAGATAGGAACAATAACAACTAAGATAACACTTACAAGTATAATAATTTTTTTGTTTTTCATATCTATAATTTTATAACTTTTTTCTGCTTTAAACATCATAATTTTTTACTATTTTTATGTGCCATTTTCTCATGCTCTTCTTTCATCTCTTTAGCAAAGTCAAATGTTAGCCATAACGCTTCTTCCTGTGTTAGTTGCTTAACATGTCCCCATGTTCCATCTCTGGAATGTTCATAGTAGGGATATGTTCCGTGTTTATTTCGAAGGCTTAGCTCATGAATAATGCCATCTCTCACAACTTTCCCTAGAAGACTAGAGGATTTGTAATAATATCCATTTCCTAGCCAAACCCGTCCCAAGTCATCATAAGGAGTCGCTTTGTTTTCCTTAGGAGTTTTCTCTTTCTTGTCTTCTGACTTATCTTTTTTATCCAAATCAATCACTTCAAAGACTTCTAAAGTCTCAATATCCATGATAATTTCTAGATTATCTGACATCCCTGCTGTGTCCTTTCTTTAGTTTTAGGCAACGAAAAAAGAGAACGATTTTTCGTTCTCTTAAGTCATAAAGTATTTAATTTTACTTTTCCCGAAACTCTAGACACTTACCAAAAAATCCTAGAAAAAATCTAGGACTTTCTATTCTTCGATTGATGACTTTCTTTTTATATTTTCAAAAAAGGTTGCCAAAAAGGTTGCCATAGAACTGATTTCAAATGATTTATAGTGAAATTCAATGTTTCAAAAACCCTATGAAATCAAGCTTTTTCAGCGTGCACTGAAATGTAATGAAACCTTATTTAACTTCAGTAAAGATTACGTGTTTACGCAATTTTGGTGAGTATTTTTTCAATTGAAGACGGTCTGGAGTGTTACGTTTGTTTTTTGAAGTAAGGTACAAGCGTTCACCAGATTCTTTGTGTTCAAGTGTAATATTTACGCGCATGGTATCTCCCTTCTATTATTTAGTTGCGTTAGCTTTAGCGATTTTACGTCCTTTGTAGTATCCTTTAAGTGATACACGGTGTGAACGTGAGTAATCTCCAGTTGTTTCGTCAAATTGTACTGATGGAGCAGTCAATTTGTAGTGTGTACGACGTTTGTTTTTCTTCGCTTTTGAAGTGTGACGTGCAGGTACTGCCATTTCTTTATTTCCTCCGAGTTAATATTTATGTTCTTGATTTTAAATCAACTATAACAGAATAACATATCTTTTTTGTAAAGTAAAGTTACTTGACAAAAAACTTTCCAAGAAATGGTATAGTTAAAAACTATACCATGTGATAACATATATATATTTCACAGCTATAACAGCAAGTGCTAGAATAGGCTTATTATTACATTAAGTGAAAGCATAAAAGGAGTAAATAACTATGAGTAAAGTTCATTATCATTTTGATCATGTTGGTTCTTACCTTCGTCCACAAGCTTTAAAAGAAGCACGTGAAAAATTTGCCAATGGTGAGATTTCGCAAGAAGAATTGTTGAAAGTACAAGATGAATTGGTTAAGGAATTGGTTCATCATGAGGTAGAAAATGGTCTTCAAGTAGTTTCTGATGGTGAATTTGGTCGTTCTTGGTGGCACCTTGATTTCCTATGGAACCTAACTGGTTTTGAAGCTTACCAACAAGAAGATTCATATAAATTCCATGGAGCTAAGACACGTACAACCAACGTTCGTATCAATGGTAAGATTGCCGAAAATCCTAATCATCCTTTCTATCGTGACTTTGAATATCTTAAATCAGTGACTCCTGAAGGAATTACTCCAAAAGTAACTATTCCAAGTCCATCACTCATCATTAACCGTGACCACCGTAGTGATCTTTATGCAGATTACTATGATTCGTGGACAGATTTTCTTGATGATTTGGCAAAAGCTTACCATGATACCATCCAACATTTCTACGATTTGGGTGCACGTTATGTACAGTTGGATGATACGACTTGGGGTTATTTGATTCAACAGTTTGAGAATGAAAAAAATAATCCTGAGAAAACAGCTGAGTTGGTAAAAATTGCTGAGGATGATGTATACACTATCAATAAAGCTTTGGAAGGTCTTCCAGAAGATTTGACTTTGGCTACTCATATTTGTCGTGGAAACTTTAAATCAACTTATCTTTTTGAAGGTGGCTATGATTCAGTAGCTCAATATCTTGGGAAATTGAATTATGATATCTTCTTCTTGGAATACGATGATGCGCGTTCAGGTAGCTTCGCACCACTTCCAACGATTTGGAATAACCGTGATCATGTTGAATTGGTGCTTGGTGTGATTACTTCTAAGGATCCAGCTTTGGAAGATGTAGATGCTGTCATCGCTCGTATCCATGAAGCGGCTGAGCTTGTACCACTTAAGAACCTTGGTATATCAACTCAATGTGGTTTTGCATCAACTGAAGAAGGCAATATCTTGACTGAGCAAGACGAGTGGAATAAATTACAATTGATTAAAACAATTACTGATAAAGTTTGGTCATAATAGAAAAATGTAGAGGACAGGCTCAGCTTGTTCTCTCTTTTTATGAGTATAGAAAGGAAGTGTCATGAACTATAAAGAGACAGGACAGAAGATTTTAGATGCTGTAGGAGGAAAGGAGAAAGTTCAGAATCTTGTAAACTGTGCTAAACGTTTATGTTTGACCTTAGCGGATGATAAAGTTGTTCAAACTATCTAAGGTATTGTGAGTTTGGCTAAGAGTGGTGGCCAGTATCAAGTTGTTGTTGGGAGTGATGTACCAAATGTATACCGTGCCTTGGAAGGCTTATTAGACCTAGATGAAGTGTCTAAGGAATCATCGGAAAAACAAGACAGAACTCCTCTTCAAAGCTTTTTAGCCCTTATTTCTGGGATTTTCACACCAATCTTACCGGTAATTACAGCAGCAGGGATGATCAAAGCCGTTTTGTCTCTTTTGGTTGTCTTTAAGGTAGTAGCTGTAGATGATGTTAACGATCAAGTTCTTAATTTTATTAGTGATGCTGGATTTTATTTTTTACCTGTATTTTTAGGTGCTTCAGAAGCTCGATAGTTTAAGACAACCGCTCAATTGGGGATGTTGATTGGTGCTATTTTATTACACCCAACTTTTACGTAGATTGTGACAACTGCCAAGGAATCAGGTCATGGCGTCTCTTTCTTTAGTATTCCCCTTACATTAACTTCTTACTCATCAACGGTTATTCCTGTTATTTTGGCAGTTTGGTTTATGAGTTATGTGGAGCGCTTTGCAATTAAAATTTCATCAAAGACTGTTAAATTTTTCTTGGTGCCTATGATTACGACCTTGATCACTGCAAACGTAACACTTTTGATTTTAGGTCCAGGTACTTTAGCTTCGAATGTGGCTCAGGGGGGAGTAGCCCTTGCTATTGCTTTAAAAACTAAGGATACCAATAAAAAAGCTCTGGCTTCATCTGCTGGAATTACTGCAATTTGTGGGATTACGGAACCGGCTCTTTATGGGGTAACTTTGCAAAATAAAGCTGCCTTCATAGGATCTATTGTTGCAGGGGGAGTAGGTGGCTTCTTCCTTGGTATTTTAGGTGCGAGAAATTTTACAGGTGGTCCCCCAGGTCTCTTGACGATTGCAGCCTATATCGGTGAAGATACACTTAAATATTTTTACATAGCTATTGCAGGTCTTGTAATTTCTGTTGTGATTTCTTTTATTGTGACCTTCGTTCTTTATAAAGAAGATTAATGATTGTGGCAGGTCGAGAGGTCTGTTTCTTTCTTACGTTGAAAAAACCTCTACCATTTCCCAAAAGCTATGTAAATTATGATAGAATAGAGTGATTATATCTGTAATAACGGAAAAGGAGGGCAGGTCTATTTGAGACCTGTATCATCATTATGAAACTTCAAAAACCTAAGGGAACGCAGGATATTTTACCTGCTGATAGTGCTAAATGGCAGTACGTAGAAAATGTTGCACGTGAAACATTTAAGAAATACAATTATGGTGAAATTCGTACACCTATGTTTGAACATTACGAGGTCATTTCACGTTCAGTAGGTGATACAACTGACATCGTTACTAAGGAAATGTACGATTTTCATGATAAGGGAGACCGTCATATTACACTTCGTCCAGAAGGAACAGCACCGGTTGTACGCTCTTATGTAGAAAATAAACTCTTTGCGCCAGAGGTTCAAAAACCCGTTAAAGTTTATTATATTGGATCAATGTTCCGTTATGAACGTCCTCAAGCAGGACGCTTGCGTGAGTTCCACCAACTTGGTGTAGAGTGCTTTGGATCAAAAAATCCAGCCACAGATGTTGAAACCATTGCTATGGCCTACCAACTCTTTAATACGCTTGGCATCAAGGAAGTTACCCTTCATTTGAATAGCCTTGGAAATACTGAGAGTCGTCTGGCTTATCGTCAGGCCTTGATTGACTACTTGACACCAATGCGTGATACTTTATCAAAAGATAGTCAACGCCGTTTGGATGAAAATCCTTTGCGAGTACTCGATTCAAAAGAAAAAGAAGATAAGGTTGCAGTTGAAAATGCACCCTCTATTCTTGATTATTTAGATGACGAAAGTCAAGCGCACTTTGACGAAGTGCGTGCTATGCTCGATAGCCTTAACATTCCTTATGTGATTGATACTAATATGGTACGTGGTCTTGATTACTACAACCATACGATTTTTGAATTTATTACCACTATTGATAAGTCTGAATTGACAATCTGTGCGGGCGGTCGTTACGATAGTTTGGTTGAATACTTCGGTGGTCCAGAAACAGCTGGTTTTGGTTTTGGACTTGGTTTAGAACGCTTGCTTTTGGTTCTTGATAAACAAGGTATTGAACTTCCGGTGGAAGAAAGTCTAGATGTTTACATTGCAGTACTTGGTTCAGGTGCTAATGGTAAAGCTCTTGAGTTAGTTCAAGCTATCCGCTATCAAGGATTTAAAGCTGAACGTGATTACCTTGGACGGAAGATTAAGGCACAATTCAAGTCAGCAGATACCTTCAAGGCCAAGACTGTTATCACTTTAGGTGAGAGTGAAGTGGAGTCAGGTCAAGTTAATGTCAAAAATAATGCTACTCGTGAGGAAGTTACTGTAAGTTTCGAAGAGCTAACTAAGAACTTTGCAGCAGTCCTCAAACAGTTAGAAAAGTAGGGGGCATATGATTAGTATAGTTGATATGCTCAAACGGAGTGAAAAGTTTAGTTTGGCTTTTGATCGTAGTATGCCTATTCGTTTCCAACAACAGTTTTGGCAGTTGATTGCTTTTCTTGATAAGCATGAAATTACTTGGTTTAATGATGAGCCTGCAAGTGATCATGCGATGTGTCAGCAATTACTTGGTCAAGTTTGGCGTCAAGATTGTCAAGATGTAGTCTTGAGTTTTGAAACTCAGGAACGTTATTTGGGATGGCAGGTAGACGAGGAAACTGATGAACTTAGTGTTATCATTGAAGATGTTTACGGTTTCCGCTGGAATAGTTTACTTGACTTAGAAACAGCTGATTATCGTTTTGAAGAGTTTGAAGAGTTTGCTGAAGATTACGTGGATACTAGTGATTTGTTGAAACAATTTGGCAAATAGTTTGATAAAAAAGAAAGTCTATTAAAATTCTAACCTGAAATGGGTGGGGTTTTGATGGGCTTTTTGCTATAATAGTTAAGACTAAAAAATTAACGAAAGAAGTGTATTTATGGAACGTTCTATGTATGCCGGACGTGTTCGTAGTGAACACATCGGAACTACTATTACTTTGAAAGGTTGGGTATCTCGCCGTCGTAACCTTGGAGGTTTGATTTTCATCGATCTTCGTGACCGTGAAGGTTTGATGCAGTTGGTTGTTAACCCTGAGAATGCGGATGCAACTGTGGTTGAAACAGCTGAGAGCTTGCGTAGCGAATTTGTTATTGAAGTAACAGGAACTGTTGAAGCGCGTGAACAAGCTAATGATAACTTGCCTACAGGTGCTGTCGAACTTAAAGTTGAAGACCTTAAAGTCCTTAATACTGCCAAAACAACACCATTTGAAATCAAAGATGGTGTTGAGGCTAGTGATGATACACGTATGCGTTACCGCTACTTGGATCTTCGTCGTCCAGAGATGTTGGAAAACTTTAAGCTCCGTGCAAAGGTAACTCACGCCATCCGTAATTATCTTGATGACTTGGAATTTATCGATGTTGAAACACCAATGTTGACAAAATCTACACCAGAAGGTGCTCGTGATTACTTGGTTCCAAGCCGTGTTAGCCAAGGCCACTTTTATGCTCTTCCGCAAAGTCCCCAAATCACTAAACAATTATTAATGAATGCTGGTTTTGACCGTTACTATCAAATTGTTAAGTGTTTCCGTGATGAAGATTTGCGTGGAGATCGTCAACCTGAGTTTACACAAGTTGACTTGGAAACCTCATTCCTTAATGAGCAAGAAATCCAAGATATTACTGAAGGATTGATTGCTAAGGTCATGAAAGAAACTAAAGGTATTGAAGTTACACTACCATTTCCACGTATGTCTTATGATGATGCCATGAATAACTATGGTTCTGACAAGCCAGATACACGCTTTGACATGCTTTTACAAGACTTGACAGAGGTTGTCAAGGGGGTGGACTTCAAAGTGTTTGCTGAGGCACCAGCTGTTAAGGCAATTGTTGTCAAAGGAAATGCAGACAAATACTCACGTAAAAGCATTGACAAGTTGACAGAGTTTGCCAAACAATTTGGCGCTAAAGGTCTTGCTTGGGTTAAGATGACTGACGGAGCTCTAGCTGGTCCAGTTGCTAAATTCTTGACAAGTATTGAAGAAAAATTGACAGGTGCTTTACACCTTGAAGAGAATGATCTAGTTCTTTTTGTAGCAGATACTCTTGAAATTGCTAATAACACACTTGGTGCTTTGCGTAATCAGATTGCTAAAGAACTTGACATGATTGACAATACTAAGTTCAACTTCCTTTGGGTTGTCGATTGGCCAATGTTTGAGTGGTCTGAAGAAGAAGGACGCTATATGTCTGCTCACCACCCATTTACTTTGCCAACAGAAGATTCTGTAGCAGAGCTTGAAGGTGATCTTTCCAAGGTTCGTGCTGTGGCTTATGATATTGTCTTGAATGGCTATGAGCTTGGTGGGGGTAGTCTACGTATCAATCATAAAGACCTACAGGAACGTATGTTGAAAGCCCTTGGCTTCTCTGAAGAATCAGCCTACGAGCAATTTGGATTCCTTCTTGAAGCTATGGACTATGGTTTCCCACCACATGGTGGTTTGGCTATCGGTCTTGACCGTTTTGTTATGCTTCTTGCAGGTAAAGATAATATCCGTGAAGTGATTGCCTTCCCTAAAAATAATAAGGCATCAGATCCTATGACTCAGGCTCCAAGTCTTGTGGCTGATAAACAGTTGGAAGAACTTGCCCTTCATGTAGATTTAGAAAATGAATAAAGCACCTCTTCATAAACATGTTAAATTTGTAGCGAAAAAGTCTGCGAAGAGAATGGGCGTTTTGCAGGCTGTTCGTAGTATTTCCCGTGAAAAGTATACTGAAAAAGTCTCAGCGTCTTTACTTTATGGGCTCTTATCGTCAATCGCTGTTAATTTCTTTTTTCAACCTGGACATGTTTACTCCAGTGGAGCGACAGGTTTGGCACAGGTTTTATCGGCATTGAGTGTTAGAACTTTGGGCTTTGAGATACCAGTATCATTGACTTTCTACGCGATTAATATCCCTCTCTTGATTTTGGCTTGGTATAAGATTGGCCATAAATTTACTATCTTTACCTTCATTACAGTAACGATGAGTTCCCTTTTTATTCAGGTGATGCCACATGTAACCTTGACAGAGGATCCTTTGATCAATGCTATCTTTGGTGGTTTGGTCATGGGCACAGGGATTGGTTTCGGTTTAAAATCTCGTATCTCTAGCGGAGGGACGGATATCGTTAGCCTCACTATTCGTAAGAAAACAGGCCGTGATGTTGGTAATATCTCCTTGATTGTCAATGGGATTATCATGGTTTTTGCGGGCATTCTTTTTGGTTGGAAATACGCTCTCTATTCAATGGTTACGATTTTTGTTTCTAGTCGAGTAACGGATGCGATTTTCACTAAACAAAAGAAAATGCAGGCTATGATTGTTACAAGTAATCCAGATCCAGTTGTACGAATGATCCAGAAGAAACTCCACCGTGGAGTAACGTTGATTAATGATGCGGAAGGAACATATAATCACGAAAAGAAAGCCGTATTATTGGCGATTATTACGCGTGAAGAGTATACTGACTTCAAGCATTATATGAGAAAAGCAGACCCTAAAGCCTTTGTCTCTATTGCAGAAAATGTACATATTCTAGGTCGTTTTGTTGATTTAGATGACTAACAAAAAAAGGAAGTTGACGAACGTTAGCTTCTTTTTTGTTGGATAGAATTCTTGACGAAATGCTTGCTTGACTTTACAATATCAGTATGATTAGATTTTTAATTCCAACCGCAAAAGAAATGAAGGCCAGTAAGGAAGTTCCGTCTCAAAAATTATCTGAAAAGAGTGCGGCTATCCTAACTGAAATGGCAAAATTATCCACAGATGAATTGTCCACAGCTTATAAAATAAAGCCTGAGCAGGCTGAGAAAGAGAAGCAGCGCTGGGCTGCGATTTTGTCTGGAGAAGCGAAGAACTATCCAGCTGTCGAGCTTTTTAATGGACTGATGTATCGTCACATCAAACGTAGTGACTTATCCACATGTGAAAAAGATTTCTTAGGCCAACAAGTATTCATCACATCTTCCTTTTATGGGATTATTCCCGCTTTTTATCCGATTCAAGAACATCGTCATGATTTTCATACGAAGATCAAGGTTAATGGTCAGTCCTTAAAAAACTATTGGCGTGCTGAATATGACCAATTTCTAGAGGAGAGTCAAGCTCCAGTTGTTTCTTTACTTTCAAGTGAATTTGAGGATGTTTTTAGTCCAACTCTTCGTAAGCAGTTATTGACGGTTAGCTTTATGGAAGACCGCAATGGGGTTCTTAAGACTCACTCTACGATATCCAAAAAGGCAAGAGGGGCTTTTTTGACAGCTGTTATGGAGGAGAATTGTCAAACGATTAATGCTTTACGAAAATTGTCTTTTGATGATTTTAACTATCGTGAGGATTTATCCTCTAACAATGAGCTGGTTTTTGTTAAAATCGTTTAAAAAAGTCTGAGTTAACAACTCAGACTTTTTTTATAGCATATCTTTACGATCGACTTGTTCATAGTTCGTTTGACCGTCATTTAGCTTGTCCCAAATAATGACTGCTCCTTGATCAAGAGATTTTTTGACATCAATAATACGTTGATTAGATGATCCTCGAAACTGGAGCATAAGATTCTTTTTAGTGATGTCAAAGCGGCCGTCAACGAGAATATCAACGAGTTGAAGAAGTTCTAGTTTATCAGGGGTTTCAAGCATCAACTCCTCCCAAGCATACCCAGTCCAAGACCAGATATCTTTTTCCGGGAGTTCCTTACGAATGCGTTTGACTAAGGGAATGAGAATTCCTGTGTTTAGGAAGGGTTCACCACCAAGTAGCGTGAGACCTTGTACGTAAGGTTGAGCTAGATCCCTCATGATTTGTTCTTCAAGTTCTTTAGTATAGGGAATTCCTGCCTTAAATGACCAGGTAGCAGCATTATAGCATCCCTTGCAATGAAACATGCAACCAGAGACGTAAAGCGAATTACGTACGCCTTCACCATCAACGAAGTTAAAAGCTTTGTAGTCAATAATGCGACCTTGGCTAAGTTCTTCGGACTTCCATTCTTGTGGTTTTGGTGTATTCCATGTCATGATTTTACTCCAAATCTATCCAATAGCGCTCAGTTTCATGGCGAATGTCCTCCAACTGACCACCGTTGGCTAATATAACAGCTTGGCTAGCAGGATTCTTGATACTACAAGTGACCAGAACACGATGAATATTCTTTTCTTTAGCTATTTGTAAGCCTTGACGGAGAGATTCTTTCGCATAACCCTTTCCTCGTTCGGATGGACGGATAGAGTAGCCGATATGGCCCCCTTTTTCTAGTAAGTAGTCATTTAATCGGAGACGAAGGTTGAGAAAGCCAAGAGCCTGGCCTGCTACGTCAAAACTAATCAGCTGGATAGCAGGAACCCAGTTTTCAGGAATATTGAGTCCCGCTTCCGCTTGAAGATTTTCTTCTAGCCACTCTTCATAAACAAAATTGTTGGCGTTCCAAAATCCACCATCATGAGCAGTTTGCTCCCTTTCAAATTCAGCCATCATCTCTAAGATAGCTTCTTTATCTGTTTGACTTCGACGGCGTAAAATCATATTACTTCTTCTTTCCAGCTTTTTTCAAAAGGGCTTGGACACGTGCTTTTTTATCATTTTTGACGGTTGCATTTTTTTCGTGGTAACGTTCCACTTGTTGCATACCTTTATAATCTAATTGATATTTTCCCATAATATTCCTTTCTAAAAATGAAATAAGCAAAGCAGTTGGAAGGTATCATCCAGCTGCTTCTAGTTTATTATAATGTATTCTAGGCCTTATTAAAGGTGTTTACCTTCATATTTTATGGTTGAACCGTTCATGTGTTTGACTCGAGCTGATATTTCTTTGTGGCGTCCTTTAACCATTGGGCGTGCCTGTGGATTTCCTAGATAACCGCAAGTACGTTTGACAACATCAACTGTTTTAGGATCTGTGTTGCCACAGTTAGGACACATGAATCCACGTTCTGTTGGGGTGAAGTCCCCTTCAAAGTCACACTTGTAGCATTTATCTATTGGAGTATTCGTTCCAAGATAACCGACACGGTCATAAGCAAAGTCCCAGACAGCTTCGAGTGCTTTAGGGTTTTGCTGGAGGACTGGATATTCACAATAATGGATGAATCCACCAGTTGCGCCAGCTTCTGGGTAAGCTTTTTCGAATTCTAATTTTTCAAATGGTGTTGGATTTTTACGAACATCGTAGTGGAAAGAGTTGGTGTAATATTCTTTATCTGTGATATCAGTCACGACACCGAATTTTTCAGTATCCAAACGACAGAAGCGATCAGTCAAACTTTCTGATGGTGTTGAATAAACAGAGAAATGATAATCATATTCGTCAGACCAACCTTCACAAGCATTTTTCATAGCTTTTACGATATTTAAAGTAAATGCCTTGGCTTCTAGATTTGTCTCCCAGTCACTACCATAAAAAACAGATGCTACTTCATAAAGCCCAATATAACCAAGTGATACGGTTGCACGACGATGTTTGAAGAGTTGATCTACATTGTCGAATTTACCTAGACGTTGGCCAAAGGCCCCATACTGATAAAGTATAGGCGCATTAGCAGGTGTAGCTTCTTTGACACGTTCAACTCGATAGACGAGTGCATCTTTGGCAATTCCCATTCTTTCTTCAAAAATTTCCCAAAATTTATCTTGGTCTCCCTTAGATTCTAGGGCAATTCGAGGAAGATTAAGGGTTACAACCCCCAGATTCATTCGTCCAGAATTAACTTCAACACCATTTTCATCCTTCCACCCCTGTAGGAAGGAACGACATCCCATAGGAGCCTTGAAGGAACCCGTCAATTCAATGACTTTGTCATATGATAGGACATCCGGGTACATACGCTTTGTTGCACATTCAAGAGCTAGTTGCTTAATATCGTAGTTAGGTGAGCTAGGCTCTAAGTTAAGTCCACGTTTTAAGGTAAAAATCAGTTTAGGGAAAATAGCTGTACGGTGTTCGGAGCCAAGTCCTAAAATACGAACTTGTAGGATAGCCTTTTGGATTTCACGCTCAAACCAGCTTGTTCCCAAACCGAAACCTAGAGAGGTAAAGGGAGTCTGTCCATTTGAAGTGAAAAGCGTATTAATCTCATATTCAAGAGATTGCATAGCATCGTAGATATCTTTGCGCGTTTTGGCGCGTGCATAATCTTCACGTTTTTCTTCAGCTACCCACTCTTTAGCATCAGCTAAGTGTTTTTTGTAGTTAAGTTTTGCGTAAGGAGCTAAAAACTCATCGATACGGTCAGCAGTACAGCCACCATATTGACTAGAGGCAACATTTGCGATGATTTGTGAAATTTGTGCTGTTGCAGTTTGAATGGATTTAGGACTTTCAACTTCAGCGTTACCAATTTTAAAACCATTTGCCAACATGCCTTTGAAGTCAATCAAACAACAGTTGGTCATAGGTGTGTAGGGGCTATAGTCTAAATCGTGGAAATGGATATCTCCCTTTTGATGAGCATTTGCCACGTGTGGAGGAAGCATCTTAAGTCCTACAGATTTTCCGACAATTCCTGCGGTTAAATCACGTTGTGTATTGTAAAGGTCGCTATCTTTATTAGCATTTTCATGAACAACAGCTTGATCTTTATTAACAAGTTTACTGATGGTGAAATTGATGTCAGTAGCCTGAGAACGCTCAAAATCACGTTTGGTACGATAGTTAATATATTCTTGAGCGATAGTATATTCGTTAGCTTCGAGTAACTCGTGCTCTACAATGCTTTGGATTTCATATATTTTGATATTTTGAGTGAAGCGGTCATTGATTTCAGCAACAATACGGTTGGCAATTCCCTCCAACTTTGCTTCAATTAAGGGTGTGATAGGTGTAATAGCTTCACTCGCTTTGAGAATAGCTTCATATATTTTACTTGAATCAAAGACAACCATACGACCATCACGTTTGATGACTTTGATATCAGGGTTGATTGTAACCTTTTCTTTTTCTAATGTAATCATCTAAAATCACCTCGTTACTAATTATAGCACTAGGCAAAAAAAAATCAATATATTGTGGTATATTTTTATTCCAACCACTATATATTGATTTTTTGACCTATTTTAGGACATAAACAGTGTATCGTTTAACGCCTTTTACAGGGGCCTTTTTATAGTTTTTTGAAAGTGTAGATTTAACCTCAGAAGGTAGTTGTGTATCCTGTTGGACAACGATATATTGTGCTGAATCTTGGATAATAGTATCCGAAAGAGCTTTCTGATGA
The DNA here is from genome assembly GCF_001812625.1 of Streptococcus sp. HMSC064H09. NCBI lineage: Bacteria > Bacillati > Bacillota > Bacilli > Lactobacillales > Streptococcaceae > Streptococcus > Streptococcus sp. HMSC064H09. Next base: position 65,775 of record NZ_KV809577.1, on the reverse strand, counting down.
CTAGATTTAGCTGTGTTAAGTTCTGGAAGAACAAATTGTGAGGCTGCTTTACGACTGCTTTCCAAATAAATCTTTGCTGAGGAATCGTAAACGTAAATCGTTTCATCTTTCTTGGTATTTTTAGAGAGGTAATTTGCAACAGTACTACGTTCAGTATTATTTCCTAAATTAAATAGGAACATAATGATTGGCATCGCAAAAGCGAATGCAAAGACTGCAATAGGTAAGAAGTAATTACGACTAAGGAAGATACCAAAAACTTTAAGTGTGTGAATCTGGTTACCATTACGACGTCGGTGAGAAGTTCGCTCTGCTCTCTTTTTAATAGCATCATCTAAAGAAAGTGCTGTTAAGACTAGACCATAAGGTACGATATTGAGCATACTGTAAAGTCCAAAGCTTTGAGAGAATAAGCTGTAAACCACTGTAAAGATAAAACTAAGGAGCAGCACCCACTTGATGCTCTTATCTTTAGCCTCGCCAAGAAGGTGGTTGCTTGTAGTAAGTGCACCAATAAGTAACCCAGAGCCTAAAACAGCAAAGCTTTGATAGGCTAATGTAAGTAGAAAGTCATTTTTTTCTACAGCGAGTTGTGTAAAGTTGTAAACCAAAACTTGGTTAATGTAGTCCGATGTAATTTGTAAATTAAGGATAAAGTAAAGACATAGATACAATACTAGAATATTACCAAAAACAATACAAAGAACTTGATAAAAACCACGAGCAAAGTGTTTGTTGACAAGGTTGTAAACGAATATTGTCACAAGTGACAATATCCAGAAAATAAGAGTTCGAGCTTCAAAGAGGGCCCCGGCAGTTCCAGCAAAGCCGTAAAGAATAAAGGCTTCGTCACGACTATGACCCGCAAAGTAACGAGTTAAGAAGAAGATTGCACCTAGGACAAAAGGCATAGCAAATTGGATAGGGTAAAGCCCACCAAAACCAAGTGTTCCATTAGTGACATAGAAAATAATACTAATTAGAGTGGCAATTTCCTTCTTACTTGTCATGTGCATGACAGTCTTGTAAAGGTAACTACCAGAAAGATAGTAGGCGAGGAATTGTATAGGAATTAGCCAAAGCGTTGATCCTAAACGGAAAGCCAGAGAAACCAGGAGGTAATAAAAGAATCCACCTGTCGCAAAAAAGTCAGAGTAAGGTAAGCTACCATTGGCAAACATTTTTGCAATATAAAGGTTTTGAGACTGTATATTATTGGCAAAGTCTGTAAAGCAGGGAACTGATATACTAAAAATACTTAAGATCAAACTGAAAATCAGGATATGACCTTTATGCTTCCATGGAAGTGAGATCTTAGTTTTTTTCTCTATTTGAGAAGAATCTGATTCTTCGGTATGTCCTTGAATTGTCACTTCAATCTTTTCGGATTGACTATCTTGTGTATGAGATCGATGGTGGCTTCGATGATAACCTTGGTAGCCACTTGAATCTACAGTATTGTCTTCGTTGTATGGACTCACAATTAAACTCCTTTGTTGACATTTGGAAAGTTATAAATAGAAGGGTCTTGCCTCCTAATTGTCTTATTTAAAGTATATCAGATAATACCATTTAGTCAATTTTCCTCTAATTTCTTACATTTAATAAAAAATATCTAAAAAAGAGACTGAAATACAATATCCCAATCTCTTTTTAACAAGCCAATTTTTTGCCTATGGCATTGAATATTTTTAGTTTTCGTCGATAAAGCTATTGAAAACTTCTTCGATCATATCCCATTCAGCATCTGAATCTTCAGGGATTGGTTGAAGGTCGCCTTCAGTACCGTCTTCATTTTCAGTGAATGAATATGCTTGTATTTCGATTTCTCCATTAGCATCTTCTTCAGCACCAGCTGGTACTAAAAGAACATAGTTTTTACCAAATTCTTCGCGTCCATCAATAGTCAACAAGATTTCAAAAAGTGTTTCATTTCCTTGTTCGTCTACTAAAGTGATGACTTCATGATCATGGTTGTGGTCGTGATTGTGTGACATATTGTTCTCCTTTTTGAAGAGAGCGCTGAATAGTGAGGAAAATCTAGTATATTTGCTTGTCAGTTTACTAGATTGTCACTTGACTATTAGGTCTCTATTACACTTTCTTAAAACATTCGATCGAGGTAGTTTTGTAGAATAAGTTGGGCAGCTAATTTATCAATAACTTTTTTACGTTTTCCACGGCTGACATCTGCTTGTTCAACTAACATACGCTCGGCTTGAACAGTTGTCAAGCGCTCGTCTTGGTAATCTACAGGAATTCCAAAGATTTCCTTGATTTTGTCACCATAGGCTTTGCTTGCCTCAACACGTGGTCCTTCAGTGTTATTCATGTTTTTAGGAAGACCAACAACAAATTTTTCTACCTTATATTCTTTAACGAGCTCGCCTAGTCGGTCGAAACCAAACTCTTTAGCCTCCTCGTCAATTTTGATAATTTCAACGCCTTGGGCTGTAAAACCGAGGGGGTCACTAATCGCAACTCCTACTGTTTTTGAGCCAACATCAAGTCCCATTACTCGCATTAGAGGTCAATTCCATTTCCTTTAAGATAATAGCGAACGAGTTCTTCAACGATTTCATCACGTTCGTATTTACGAATCTGGTTACGGGCGTCATTATAACGCGGAACATAAGCAGGGTCACCGCTCAGAACATAACCGACGATTTGGTTGATAGGATTATAACCTTTCTCAGCCAACGAACGGTAGACATTTGTCAAAGTATTACTGATTTCATCTTTGCTACCGTCGTCTAGGTTGAAACGAACAGTTTCATCTGTAAATCCCATACTGACACCTTCTTTCTATAAGAATTATCTGTTAGTTCTTTATTATAACATAAGTATACCCAAAAGGGAAAGATGATAAATAAAAAAAGAGACGACTGAAGTCATCTCTCTTAATATCCAATAAGATTAAACGCGTTCAACTTTACCAGATTTAAGCGCACGAGCTGAAGCCCAAACTTTTTTAGGTTTACCATCAACAAGGATAGTAACTTTTTGAAGGTTAGGTTTAACGGCACGTTTAGTTTTGTTCATAGCGTGTGAACGGTTGTTTCCAGAAACAGTTTTACGTCCTGTAAAGTAACATACTTTAGCCATTTCGTGTTTTCCTCCTAGGTAGAATTTATTACGGATGTGCTAGCACCACATACCAAAACATTCTATCATAAGAATTTAGGTTTGACAAGAACTATTTATGATTTCTTTTTGTAACAAAATAGTATATGCTTATTATAATAAGAAAAAATCAGTTAAAAAAGGAGAGAAGATGCCAGATAATCTTGCTCTACGCATGCGTCCACGTACAATTTCAGAGGTGATTGGTCAGAAGCATCTGGTTGGTGAAGGTAAAATTATTCGCCGTATGGTAGAAGCTAATATGCTATCGTCAATGATTCTCTACGGGCCACCAGGAATCGGGAAGACCTCAATAGCTAGTGCTATTGCAGGAACAACAAAATTTGCTTTTAGAACCTTTAATGCTACAGTTGATAGCAAGAAACGCCTGCAGGAAATTGCGGAAGAGGCTAAATTTTCAGGTGGCTTAGTTCTGCTCCTAGACGAGATTCATCGTTTAGATAAAGCTAAACAAGACTTTTTATTACCACTCTTAGAGAATGGTAATATTATCATGATTGGGGCTACAACGGAGAATCCGTTTTTTTCTGTAACACCAGCCATCCGTAGTCGTGTACAAATATTTGAGTTGGAACCACTCTCTAACGAGGATATTAAGGAAGCTATCCTAGGTGTTTTAGAGGACAAGGAGCGTGGTTTTGACTTTGATGTCCAGTTAGATGATGATGCTCTAGATTTTATTGCTACGGCTACTAATGGTGATTTACGTTCAGCTTATAATTCGTTGGATCTAGCTGTCATGTCGACGCCAGCTTCAGAAGATGGGCTTCGCCATATTACTTTAGATACAGTGGAAAATAGTTTACAACGTAGCTATATCACCATGGATAAAGACGGTGATGGACACTATGATGTGCTCTCTGCTTTGCAAAAATCTATTCGAGGCTCTGATGTTAATGCCAGTCTTCATTATGCAGCGCGTTTGGTTGAAGCAGGAGATCTCCCTAGTCTAGCGCGGCGCTTGACTGTGATTGCATACGAGGATATTGGTTTAGCTAATCCTGATGCGCAAGTTCACACGGTTACAGCTTTGGAAGCTGCACAGAAAGTAGGTTTCCCAGAGGCGCGTATTTTGATAGCCAATGTAGTTGTTGACTTAGCTTTATCTCCTAAGTCGAATTCTGCTTATATGGCTATGGATGCTGCCTTGGCAGACCTTAGAAAATCAGGAAATTTACCGATTCCTCGTCATTTGAGAGATGGACACTATGCTGGAAGCAAGGAACTGGGTAATGCACAAGATTACAAGTATCCCCATGCTTATCCCGAAAAGTGGGTCAAGCAACAATACCTTCCAGATAAATTAAGAGGTGTGAATTATTTCCAAGCCAATGAAACCGGGAAATATGAAAGAGCTCTTGGAGCTAATAAAGAACGGATTGATAAGTTATCTAGGTAATACGAGAGGAATCGACGAAAACGATTGCAAAAAATTTGATTTTTCCTCTTGCAATAATTTTCAAAAGTGGTATTATAAAAACATAGAAATTGCTGTGGTATACGAATCCACATATAAGTGTTGACCGACTAATTTTTGTATTATCGGGAGACAGAGGTCTATTAACAGTGTGCAGGCTGGCTCACCCAGAAGCAACTGAAGTTAGTAGCGAGTCGCCCACCTGCTTTTTTACGTCGCGGGTTCAATACAAACCGTGGATCATCGGTACCAATACAGCATCCAGCCTCCTTAGCTCAGTTGGTAGAGCAGTGGACTCTTAATCCATGGGTCACAGGTTCGAGCCCTGTAGGGGGCATCAAACTTCAACAGTAAAAGCCTTGATAACCAAGGCTTTTTTGCTTGTCTTAAGAGCATTTGCCCCATCATTTGCCCCACATTTTTTTATGAGCAATCTCTCCAGATATCTCTGATTTGATTAAATTCCTCAAAAATTTTCTCTTCTAAAGTGTGTCCATATACTTCTACTAACATTGAAATATCTCTATGCCCTAGAATTTTTGCAATAACTCCAAGGTCAAAACCTTTGTGCCAGAGGTAGCTTCCATAGGTGTGACGTGCTCCTTTTGTCGTGATAATTGGATAAATGTCCAACTCATTTAAGAGAACACTCAAAGCTTTATTGACGCTTGCAATATCTGGAACTGAATGAATATATCCAAAATGTTGAAAGATCATTCGATATCGATTTTTGATTCCTAACTCCATGTTTGATCTTTCTTGCTCCGTTTGTAAAAGGCGCAAAATTTTGATACACTCTTCGTCTATCGGAACCATCCGAATAGACGTTTTATTTTTTGGTGGAACAAACTTATGAGAGAGAGTATTATACCTCCTGTATGTTTTTAACAATCCTCTGTCAAAATCAACCTCATTCCAAGTTAACGCTACTAACTCTCCAAACCTCATGCCTGTTTTTAATAGAAAATAGACGATATAAGGAACAATTGAACGTTGGTAATCGAATTTTCTCTTTACTGCTAAAAGTAAATCCAGATAGTCCTTTTCTGTATGTAAATATTTCTCTTCTGTCATCTGTTGTTCTTTGGATGAAAACAACTCGACATGTTGTGTAAAATCATCTATTAGAACTTTGTCAGCAATTGCCATTTGGATGCTCTGATGAATTCCAGTATTCAATCTACCAAGAAAATTTCTACCAACTGTTTGACCATACTTATTCATTATTCTTTGGTATTCACTCGCACGAATTTGAGTGACTTTTTTATTTCCAAATAATCTTTCAATTGTGTTTTTACGGAGAAGATATTTTTTCTTTGTCTCTTCCGACCTACTACTCGGTAGAATTTTTAGTTCAAGCCATTCTTGATATAGATCGATAAGAGAAATATCTCTAGAAATTCTTTTCCCTAAACGAAGTTCTTGCAGAATCGGCTCAGCTTCTGACTCTGCAAGTTTTTTTGTTTTAAAACCGCTATTATGAGCAACAGTTTTTCCTTCGTTACGAATTTCATAGGTCCATAAGTTACTATCTCCTCGCTTTCGATAACGAACACTTGCCATATTACGCCACCTCTGTTCCTAGAATCTCATTTACAACACTTTTTGGAACAACCATCAAACGTTTGCGATTATAAAATGTATAGCCTCGTGATACAAGTAATTCTCTTGCCTGATGGATGATATCATTTGCAGTGTGAGGGCGATAGCCCATTTCAATTAATTCTTTGTTGCTAATTAAATTATTATCCATAGTTATCCTCCTTATTGATTTTCTAAAGTCAGAAACTCACCTACAAGTAGTTGTAATTCTGTATTTAATTTAGGGAGATTCTGTATTAATACTTCTTTTAATTCTTCCGCAAATTGGTTCGTTTCTTCTCTCAATAGTTTGCGGACTCTTGTTTTTTTCTTTTTGATGCTGTCTGATTTTAAATTTGGAAAAGCCAATGACAACAGTTCAGGATTGTTGAGAAAGATAATTGTAAATGCTCTTTGCTCCACTCGAATATGATCTAGCTTATAAAATCCGAAATTATCAAGTCGATTCATAATATCTTGGACCATCTCCTCCCCAATCGCTTTGGTTCTGAGTTGGAACTCTAGTCTCCACCAAAACGGATTTACAGCCAAATCTAGCTTCTCTTCACGCTTGTGAGCAATGATTTCTTTATTCTTATCATATAACCTAACTTGTACATTACTACCGCTAGAACCCCAATATTTCGTCTCTAATTCGCCCCCTCGACCATAGAAGACCTTATGGGTAACACCACCTTTAATATGTTGCAAATTAACGATCTCAGGCCTGTTGAGAATGTCAAATGCCAAATCAAAACGAGACAATCGTACCGTCAATGAATTCAATCTGGCAAAGTACATTAATTGCCTCCATACTTTCATTCCATCAAATTCTTTTAAAGTGTTAGGATTGAAATCAATCCGAATCAATTGTTCACCTCCATAAGTGGATAATTGAAAAAATATAATATTGATTGAATCATACTCATTAAAATCTTTAGCTAAAGTAAAGACATCATCTCGCACGTTATCATGTATTTCAAATGAGTCAACTCTTGTACTTATTGCCTGTTTCAGATTTTTGAAAATCCGTCTTAGAGAACCAGTATCAGTATCCCAGATAACCGTTAGTCTATCGATACTGACATCTAACCTCTGTACTAATTCTCCTACATCACATCGTTCTTGAATGCTTCTTAAATCTTGTATAGAAACCAACAAAATTGTCCCCCCTTCTTTTAGATTTTTTAGGCCTCAGAAACACCGTAAAATCAACGTTTGCTCGTTCCGTCGTTCTTTGGACGTTGTCCTAAGTGTCCCTTTTTGCTGGCTGTTAGAATAGCCAGCTTTTGCTTGGCTAGAAATTGTCTGGACGGCAGTCCGCAGGACTTCGCCTGACTTCCCGTCAGGCTCGTCCCTTGTCCTTGTCCACACAATTTCTAGCTCCAAGGCTTCGAATAGTCATAAGTCATAGTCTCGTCTTCAACTTCCTCCTCACTCACTATTCCTAAACATATGAGCTATTTTGTATCATTTATAACTTATTTATAAGTTATAAATATATTTTACAAAAAATATTTGGGGTAGTCAACTAAAAACTTGATTTGTAAGTTTACAGGTGATAAAATAAGTTAAAAATAAAAACAGGAGTTTCCCATGACCTTTATTATTCAAAATTTTGGACCCAATTTGGCACGACTACGCATAGAAAAAGGAGTAAGTCAAACTCAACTAGCTGAAGACTTAGGAATTGGTAAACAGTCCATCTCTGATTATGAAAAACAAAAAAGCTATCCTACCTTTGCAAATTTAGATAAGATAGCAGAATATTTTAATGCAACTCCAACTCAACTTTTTGGAACGAGTAAGGAGATTGAATTAGAAAAGAGTGTTCTTGAATCGAATGAATACTCTGATAAAGTAAGTGAGATCTTAAAGGCTGTCAAATACATCGAACATTTTCTACAAACTGATGGACAGTACTTAGAGGATTTACTTTACCTAACAAGAGGCAACCAGCTATACACAGAAGATGGAGATGAGTTGTATATTGATCCAACTTCTCAGAAAAGAACATTTCATAACCAATATGAACCTGGTTTTATTGTAGCAAGAGATAAATCCCCACTAGAACTCTTAATTGAAAATAAGGACCTATTAGATTAAAAAAAGCGAGGATATGTACTGATCCCAAAAGTTAGATTTTTTCTGTCTAACTTTTGGGGTGCAGTACATTTTCAACTCTCTTATTTATTTTCTTATCTCACATAATTACTTCACATATCCAGGCTCATCAAATTCATTTTTTTCAATAACATATGCCACATTTGCATCCTTATTGATCAAAGAACATATATCTATTAAACTACAAAAGCTCTCTGACCGCAAAATTCCGTTAATTTACAACCTTATTCCTACTTTCTATTTTACTTTTCTGACAGATAAGATTATAATAAGAAGTATTTATTTTCGGAGGTTTTTATGTCATTTCTATCAAAAAATTGGGCAGGACTGTTAGTCTGTCTGATCATTTCTATCATCTCTTGGGTTTTAGGAGGCTTTCTGCCTGTTGTGGGAGCACCTGTTTTCGCCATTTTTATCGGAATGATTCTCTACCCCTTTCTCACTCCCTATAAACAACTGGATGCTGGTTTGACTTATAGCTCCAAAAAATTGCTTCAGTATGCTGTTATCTTACTTGGTTTTGGACTCAATATCTCTCAAGTTTTCGCAGTTGGAAAATCTTCCCTTCCTGTCATCCTTTCGACTATTTCTATCGCTTTAATTATTGCTTTCTTTTTCCAACGATTTTTTAACATGGATACAAAGCTAGCTACCTTGATTGGGGTAGGCTCTTCTATCTGTGGCGGTTCTGCCATTGCAGCGACTGCTCCTGTTATTCACGCCAAGGAAAAAGAAGTAGCCCAAGCCATTTCTGTTATCTTTTTCTTCAATGTCTTGGCAGCTCTTATCTTTCCAACTCTAGGTTCTTGGCTCCATCTCTCCAACGAAGGTTTTGCTCTCTTTGCGGGTACTGCGGTCAACGATACTTCCTCTGTAACAGCCACAGCTAGCGCCTGGGATAGTCTGTATCATACCAATACTCTAGAATCTGCAACCATTGTCAAACTGACTCGTACCTTAGCTATTATCCCTATTACTCTCTTCCTCTCCTATTGGCAAAGCCGTCAACAAGACAACAACCAAGGAGTAAAGCTTAAAAAAATCTTCCCCGTTTTCATTCTCTACTTCATCCTAGCTTCTCTGCTAACTACCGTCCTTACTTCTTTTGGTGTTAGCAATAGCTTCTTTTCACCTCTCAAACAGCTCTCCAAATTCCTCATCATCATGGCTATGAGTGCTATTGGTCTCAAAACTAACCTCGTTGCTATGATCAAATCCAGTGGAAAATCCATTCTTCTTGGAGCCCTTTGCTGGATTGCTATCATCCTGACTAGTCTTGGCATGCAATTACTCATCGGTATTTTCTAAGAAAAAAGGGAGCCTAAAGGCTACCTCAGAACGTAGACAAACGTCATTTTTGGCGTTTGTCTTTTTGTATCTTCAAAGATATTTTGTCTTATCATCTACTATTCCATCCAAAAATCTGATTTAAAGCAAAATAAAAAGGGATATTCCCTATCCATTTCGATAATTTTTTCATTAATTTGTTTTTCCATTTTATCCTCCGATTAGTCTCGCACTGATATTTATTGATAACAACACTATATTTCTAGTATAGCATAATCATTAGATATTATAGGTTTTCAAACCAAATGAGAGTCATTCGTTTTTGCCCCACTTTTGCCCCATTTTTAAATCATGACATTGGAAATACCTAAAAGTACTTCCCTAAAATCACTTATATTTCAATATTTTTAATTACTCTCAATATGAAAATCCTTTCCAAATCCATGTAGGGGGCATCTTAATATCGGAAAGAGACTTGCTTATAAGTCTCTTTTTTATTTTTCTAAGAAAGAACTCACTTTAAACAGAAATTTACGTGTTTATTTGTCTAAACGAGAGTTGTTCCCAATGATAATTTCTTCTAAATATATGCTTTGTGTTATGATAATAGTCAAGAAACAGAATTGAAAAAGGAGACATGAGTTGAAAATTGCAATCATTGGCTATAGTGGTTCTGGAAAGTCGACTTTGGCAAATTTTTTAGGTCAACACTACGATTGTGAGGTACTTCATTTAGATAAAATTCATTTCACATCAAATTGGCAAGAGCGAACAGTTGATGAAATGACTGGCGATATATCAACATTTATGCTACAAAGTGATTGGATTATTGAAGGGAATTACTCGGCCTGTCTTTATGAAGAACGTATGAGGGAAGCTGACTGTATTGTCTATTTCAACTTTAACAGAGTTAATTGTCTCTATCGGGCGTTTAGGCGTTATTTAACATATAGGGGAAAGACACGTCCTAGCATGGCAGAAGGCTGTAATGAAAAATTTGATTTTACATTTGTGAAATGGATTTTATTAGACGGACGTTCTCAAAAATATGTAGAGAGATATAATGCAGTTGTTAAAAATTATTCTGACAAGACAATTATTTTAAAGAATCAAAGGCAGTTAAATGATTATATGAAGCAGGTTAAATAGCTGATAGTTATACATAATAAGCAAGGTTAAAAAGATATAGTAAATAACTAGTTGCAATCTTAGCTATAACTGTCAGAATATTTTGTAAGAAGCGCTTTCAACGTTGAACAAATAGACTTTTTTCTGCTATAATAAACTGTAACGCAAAACTTGTGGGTGAAATTCCCACCGTGAAGTTTTTCAAGAAAGGTGGGGACAGCCTCGTAAAGGTGGAGCTGTCCGTTATCAAAATAATATGACATCAGTAGTTGTTGTGGGTACCCAGTGGGGTGATGAAGGTAAAGGGAAAATTACAGATTTCCTAAGTCAAGATGCCGAAGTGATTGCACGTTATCAAGGTGGAGACAATGCAGGTCACACGATTGTTATCGATGGTAAGAAATTTAAATTGCACTTGATTCCATCAGGTATTTTCTTCCCAGAGAAAATCTCTGTTATCGGGAACGGTGTAGTGGTCAATCCTAAATCACTTGTCAAAGAGTTGGAATATCTTCATGCAGAAGGTGTGTCAACAGAGAGCCTTCGTATTTCTGACCGCGCACACGTTATTTTGCCGTACCATATTAAACTTGATCAACTGCAAGAAGCCGCCAAAGGTGACAATAAGATTGGTACAACTAACAAAGGTATTGGTCCTGCCTATATGGATAAGGCTGCGCGTGTAGGTATCCGTATTGCAGACCTTTTGGATAAAGAAATCTTTGCTGATCGTTTGAAAACGAACTTAGCTGAGAAAAACCGTCTTTTCAGTAAGATGTATGAAGCTGAAGAATTATCATTCGATGAGATTTTTGAAGAATACTACGCTTACGGACAACAAATTAAGCAATATGTCACAGATACATCCGTTATCTTGAATGACGCTCTTGATGCAGGTAAACGTGTCCTCTTTGAAGGAGCTCAAGGGGTTATGCTTGATATTGACCAAGGTACTTACCCATTTGTAACGTCATCAAACCCAGTTGCGGGTGGTGTTACAATCGGTTCTGGTGTTGGTCCATCTAAAATTAATAAGGTAGTTGGTGTATGTAAGGCCTATACGAGTCGTGTTGGTGATGGTCCTTTCCCAACTGAGTTATTTGATGAAGTTGGTGAACGCATCCGTGAAGTTGGTCATGAATATGGAACAACAACAGGACGTCCACGTCGTGTAGGATGGTTTGACTCAGTGGTGATGCGCCATAGTCGTCGTGTATCAGGTATCACAAACCTCAGCTTGAACTGTATCGATGTTCTCTCAGGTCTTGACACTGTAAAAATTTGTGTAGCTTATGACCTTGATGGTGAGCGTATTGATCACTACCCAGCTAGTCTTGAGCAACTGAAACGTTGTAAACCAATCTATGAAGAATTGCCAGGTTGGGAAGAAGACATTACAGGTTGCCGTAGTTTAGATGAGCTTCCTGAAAATGCTCGTAATTATGTTCGTCGTGTTGGTGAATTGGTAGGTGTACGTATCTCTACTTTCTCTGTAGGACCAGGACGTGAACAAACAAACATCCTTGAAAGTGTTTGGTCAAATATCTAAAGCCAACAAAAGGAGAATCTAGGAAACTAGGTTCTCTTTTCTCACGCCTTAAACATATAGATTAATATGAATATTGCAACTGTTAAAAAAGGTGACTAATTTTTCGATATGATTAGGAAAGAAACCTTTCTATTTGATTAGTTTTTCGGTATAATATGGATTGATTAAATGAAAATTAATGAGAACCTACTTTCATGATTTAAAAGTGTGTTCATAATTTTGACGAAGAAAATAAGTGAGCATATCTCTTAATAGTTTTGGGCAAGAGGTGAATAATGAATAAGATTGTATTTGTTTGTCTGGGGAATATTTGTCGTAGCCCAATGGCAGAATTTGTGATGAAAGAGCTGGACCAAGAAAAGTCTTTACATATCGAAAGTCGCGCGACGTCTTCATGGGAGCATGGAAATCCAGTTCATCAAGGGACCCAAAAGATTTTAAGGAAATATGCTATTTCTTTTGACTCTTCCAAGGGCTCACAACAGATTAGTCAGGCTGATTTTGAGTTCTTTGATTTAGTTGTGGGAATGGATGAGTCAAATGTTGAGGACCTTCTGCAGGTGTCTGCGGGGCGTTATGATGATAAAATCAAGCTTTTCAGACCTGGCGGAGTTCCGGACCCATGGTACACAGGTGACTTTGAAGAAACATATAAATTGGTAACTGCAGGTTGTCGAGACTGGTTACAGTGGATTAAGGATAGACAATGAATTTTAAACAACTAAAGGATTTTGATTTTAAAAATATTGATATTGACCGAAATCAATTTGAACGTATCACAGTAGGGGTTATTATTTTATGCGCCCTGTCCTTGTTTTTGGTGACTATAAAAACGCAACATTCTATCAAGATTGATGGGACTAAGATTACCTACAAAGGTCAGATGCAGAACCATCGTTTGAATGGTCAAGGAACTTTGACCTATGATAATGGTGATACCTACACGGGAGAATTTAAGAATGGTTCCTTTAATGGTCAAGGGACCTTCAAATCTCATGAGGGTTGGATTTATCAAGGTGAGTTCAAGTCTGGTCAAGCCGATGGCCAAGGAAAATTGACTACTGAAAATAAGGTTACCTACAAAGGAAAATTTAAACAGGGGATTTTTAAAGGATGAGAATTAACTGGTTTTCTTATATTCGTGTGACAGGACTTCTTTTGGTTCTGATCTATCATTTCTTCCCAAGTATTCTTCCTGGGGGCTTCATCGGTGTTGATGTCTTCTTTACCTTCTCAGGGTATTTGATTACAGCACTTTTGATTGATGAGGTATCTCGGACGCATCGTATTGATTACCTTGGTTTTATGCGACGACGCTTCTACCGGATAGTACCACCACTTGTGTTGATGGTTCTTATCTGTACCCCTTTGGCACTCTTGGTTCGAAATGATTTTATTGCAGGTATTGGGCGTCAAATTACCTCTGTTATCGGTTTTGTAACTAACTATTATGAGATTTTGACCGGGGGAAATTATGAGAACCAGTTTAACCAGCATATTTACCTCCATACATGGAGTCTGGCTATTGAGGTTCACTATTATATTCTTTGGGGTGCCTTGCTTTGGTTCCTAGCTAAGCGTGTTAAACATCAAAATCAATTTAGAAGTCTAGTCTTTATGGTATCTCTTGCCTGCTTTATGGTGAGTTTCCTATCAATGTTTATTAGTGCTTTCTTTGTTGATAGTTTTTCTCGCTTATATTTCTCGTCAATTACGCATGCCTATCCGTTTTTCCTAGGTTCGCTCTTTGCGACACTTTCAGGTGTGTATGAAACGACCGCTAGGTTCAAGAAAAATATACGCCTTTGGACTCTGAAAAAGACGGTCCTTTATATGGTAGGAAGTTTTGCCTTGCTCGTATTGTTGGGCCTAGTTCTCCATTTTGAGGAACGCATTACCTATCTATTTGGTTTTGTTTTAGCTAGTTTGTTCACGGCTGTTATGATTTACTCTGCCCGTGTCCTCCATGAGAAATTGCCTGGAAAATCAGAGCCTGCTCTTATTAGTTATTTGGCAGAGATTAGCTATAGTGTTTATCTTTTTCACTGGCCACTATATATTATCTTTAGTCAATTGACCAATAATATTATTGCAGTCATTCTGACAACGATTCTGTCAATTGTTTTCGCAACACTTTCCTACTATATAATAGAGCCATTTATTGCAGGAAGAAAGGCCAGTCTCTTTGGAATAGATTTAGACTTGACGCCGTACCGACATATTGTGCTTTATGTTTTTAGTGGTCTTACTTTAATTACAGTGCTTATTTCTCTCTTTGCGCCAGCTGTAGGAAACTTCGAGAAAGATTTAGAAGCTAATGGTTTGTCGCAAGCTCAGACTAAGATGAAATTAACGCGTACCAATGCGGAAAACAGTCAGGCTACTTCATTTGGTGTGAATAAGGGAGTGACAGTTTTAGGGGACTCCGTAGCTCTTAGATCAAAAGATCAGCTGGAATCAAGTATTGATAATGTCGCTATAGATGCAGTTGTCAGTCGTAACCTATCAACAATCAATGATTTGCTTAAAGATTACGCGGATAGTAATGCTCTTGCTAAGGATGTTGTCATTGCTGGTGGTGTTAATGAGATTGACGACTATAAAGGCGTTATTAATAAAATCATCAAGAATTTACCTAAGGGTCACCATATTATCTTTGTGACACCATATAATGGTAGTAAATCTGGTAATGAGGCCCAGTCTTTGATTCAGTTACGTAAGTATGAGTTAGAGATGGCTAAGAAATACGACTTTGTGACGGTTGCTGACTGGTATCAAGTGGCTAAAGAAAATATTTCTATCTGGAATGGTACAGATGGGGTTCACTTTGGATCTGATAGCGACTCTATTAACCGTGGTGCTAAACTCTATACTAAGACAATTAAAGAAGCTATAGAGAAAGCTGATAAGGCACCAGTTAAGGGTGGTAAGAAATAATCAAAAGAGAAGGCAAGTCTTGTCTTCTTTTTTATGGACAAATTTTGACTGCATTTTTTGTTTTGTGCTAAAATAAGCCTATGGCAAGAATATTAGATAATGATTTACTAGGAGATGAAGAGTATGTTGAGCGTACCCTTCGTCCTCAGTACTTTAAGGAATATATTGGTCAAGATAAGGTTAAGGACCAATTAAAGATTTTTATAGAGGCAGCTAAACTTCGTGATGAAGCATTGGATCATACTCTTTTGTTTGGTCCTCCAGGTTTAGGGAAAACGACCATGGCTTTTGTGATAGCTAATGAGATGGGCGTCAATTTAAAGCAGACGTCTGGGCCAGCGATTGAGAAGGCTGGAGATTTGGTTGCCATACTCAATGACTTGGAGCCGGGTGATATCTTATTTATTGATGAGATTCATCGAATGCCTATGGCAGTGGAAGAAGTACTTTATAGTGCTATGGAAGATTACTACATCGATATCATGATTGGTGCAGGTGAAACAAGTCGTAGTGTTCACCTAGAGTTACCACCGTTCACTTTGGTGGGTGCAACCACACGAGCAGGTATGTTGTCAAATCCATTGAGGGCTCGTTTTGGGATTAATGGTCATATGGAATATTATGAGTTACCAGATTTGAAGGAAATTATAGAACGCACTTCAGAAATCTTTGATATGACTATAACACCTGAGGCTGCCCTAGAGTTAGCACGTCGTAGTCGTGGAACGCCACGTATTGCTAACCGCCTACTTAAGCGTGTGAGAGACTATGCACAAATTATGGGTGATGGCATCATTGATGATAAGATTGCAGACAAGGCGTTGACTATGTTGGATGTGGACCATGAAGGACTAGATTATGTCGACCAAAAAATTCTCCGAACCATGATTGAGATGTATGGTGGGGGACCGGTTGGTCTAGGGACCTTGTCAGTTAATATTGCTGAAGAGCGAGAAACGGTAGAAGATATGTATGAACCCTATCTAATTCAAAAAGGATTTATTATGCGAACACGAACAGGACGTGTTGCAACGGTTAAAGCCTATGAACACATGGGGTACGACTACACTAAAGAAAGTTGATAAAAAATCCATCGAAGGTGGATTTTTTTGTTTAGTCAAAAAGAAAATAAAGAAAAAAGAAAAAACTTTAAAAATCCCTTGCAATGAGTGGGTTCTTTTGTTATTATATTATGGTGCTGTAAATACAGCGCTTAGCTATGATACAAGAGGTTGCGACACGCCTGGTTGCACTGCCACGCAATCCGTGTTGGTTTTCTTGAGGAGCTAGCCTATTATCTTAAATAGACGAAAGAGGAGAAAAAATGGCAAACAAAAAAATTCGTATCCGTTTGAAAGCTTACGAACACCGTACGCTTGATACAGCGGCTGAAAAAATCGTAGAAACTGCAACTCGCACAGGTGCGACAGTTGCTGGACCAGTTCCACTTCCAACTGAACGTAGTCTCTACACAATTATTCGTGCGACTCACAAATATAAAGATTCTCGCGAACAATTTGAAATGCGTACACACAAACGTCTTATCGACATCATCAACCCAACTCAAAAAACAGTTGACGCTTTGATGAAACTTGATCTTCCAAGTGGTGTGAACGTAGAAATCAAACTTTAATTTAAAGTTTGATTCAATGAGCATAAAAAACGCTCGTTAAAAACTTTTTTGAGCATAAAAAACGCTCATAAAAAACTTTTTGAAAAAACAATAAAGTAAAGGAAATATTTTCTCATGACAAAAGGAATCTTAGGGAAAAAAGTGGGAATGACTCAAATCTTCACTGAAGCAGGTGAATTTATCCCTGTTACTGTCATCGAAGCTACTCCAAACGTTGTGCTTCAAGTTAAAACTGTTGAAACAGACGGTTACGAAGCAGTTCAAGTTGGTTTTGACGACAAACGCGAAGTATTGAGCAACAAACCTGCCAAAGGCCACGTAGCGAAAGCTAACACAGCTCCTAAGCGCTTCATTCGTGAATTCAAAAACATTGAAGGCTTGGAAGTTGGATCAGAAATCACTGTTGACACATTCGAAGCTGGAGATGTTGTTGACGTAACTGGTACTTCAAAAGGTAAAGGTTTCCAAGGTGTTATCAAACGCCACGGTCAATCACGCGGACCTATGGCTCACGGTTCTCGTTACCACCGTCGTCCAGGTTCAATGGGACCTGTTGCGCCTAACCGTGTTTTCAAAAACAAACACTTGGCAGGACGTATGGGTGGCAACCGTGTGACAATTCAAAATCTTGAAGTTGTACAAGTTATCCCAGAGAAAAACGTTATCCTTATCAAAGGTAACGTACCAGGTGCTAAGAAATCTCTTATCACTATCAAATCAGCAGTTAAAGCTGCTAAATAATAAGAAAGGAGAAATCAGTTAAAAATGGCAAACGTAAAACTATTTGACCAAACTGGTAAAGAAGTTAGCACAGTTGAACTTAACGACGCTATCTTCGGTATCGAACCAAACGAATCAGTAGTATTTGATGTCGTAATCAGCCAACGTGCTAGCCTTCGCCAAGGTACTCACGCGGTTAAAAACCGTTCAGCAGTATCAGGTGGTGGACGTAAACCATGGCGTCAAAAAGGGACTGGACGTGCTCGTCAAGGTTCTATCCGCTCACCACAATGGCGTGGTGGTGGTGTTGTCTTCGGACCAACTCCACGTTCTTACGGATACAAACTTCCACAAAAAGTTCGTCGCCTTGCATTGAAATCTGTTTACTCAGCTAAAGTTGCAGAAGATAAATTTGTAGCAGTTGAAGCTCTTTCATTTGCAGCTCCAAAAACTGCTGAATTCGCAAACGTTCTTTCAGCTCTTAGCATCGATTCTAAAGTACTTGTTATCGTTGAAGAAGGAAACAAATTCGCTGAACTTTCAGCACGTAACCTTGCAAACGTAACTGTTGCAACTCCTGCAACTGCAAGCGTACTTGACATCGTAAACGCAGATAAACTTCTTGTTACTAAAGAAGCTATCTCATCAATCGAGGAGGTTCTTGCATAATGAATTTGTATGACGTAATCAAAAAACCTGTTATCACTGAGAAATCTATGATTGCTCTTGAAGCAGGAAAATACACTTTCGAAGTTGATACACGTGCACACAAACTCTTGATCAAACAAGCAGTTGAAGCTGCATTTGAAGGTGTTAAAGTTGCTAGCGTGAACACTGTAACTGTTAAACCAAAACAAAAACGTGTTGGACGTTACACTGGTTTCACTTCAAAAACTAAAAAAGCTATCATCACTCTTACAGCTGATTCTAAAGCAATCGAGTTGTTTGCAGCTGAAGCTGAATAATCAAAGGAGAAATTAACGTGGGTATTAAAGTTTATAAACCAACGACAAATGGCCGTCGTAACATGACTTCTTTGGATTTCGCAGAAATCACTACAAGCACTCCTGAAAAATCATTGCTTGTTTCTCTTAAGAACAAAGCTGGTCGTAACAACAACGGTCGTATCACTGTACGTCACCAAGGTGGCGGACACAAACGTCACTACCGTTTGATTGACTTCAAACGTAACAAAGATGGCGTTGAAGCAGTTGTTAAAACAATTGAGTATGATCCAAACCGTACTGCAAACATCGCTCTTGTACACTACACTGACGGGGTTAAAGCTTACATCATCGCACCTAAAGGTCTTGAAGTAGGTCAACGTATCGTTTCAGGTCCAGATGCGGATATCAAGATTGGTAACGCTCTTCCACTTGCAAACATCCCAGTTGGTACAGTTATCCACAACATCGAGCTTCAACCAGGTAAAGGTGCTGAACTTATCCGTGCCGCTGGTGCTTCTGCTCAAGTTTTGGGTCAAGAAGGTAAATACGTACTTGTTCGTCTTCAATCAGGTGAAGTTCGTATGGTTCTTGGTACATGTCGTGCAACTATCGGTACTGTAGGTAACGAACAACAATCACTTATCAACCTTGGTAAAGCCGGCCGTAATCGCTGGAAAGGTATTCGCCCAACAGTTCGTGGTTCTGTAATGAACCCTAACGATCACCCACACGGTGGTGGTGAAGGTAAAGCACCAGTTGGACGTAAAGCGCCATCTACTCCATGGGGTAAACCTGCGCTTGGTCTTAAAACTCGTAACAAGAAAGCTAAATCTGACAAACTTATCGTTCGTCGTCGTAACGAAAAATAATTTAGTCGCTTAGCACATAACATCCGCCAACTCGGTAGCATTTCTTAGTGCAAGCCGCTGTGGTACATTCAATTTAAAGGAGAAAACTACAAAATGGGACGTAGTCTTAAAAAAGGACCTTTCGTCGATGAGCATTTGATGAAAAAAGTTGAAGCTCAAGCCAATGACGAAAAGAAAAAAGTAATTAAAACTTGGTCACGTCGTTCAACGATTTTCCCAAGTTTCATCGGATACACTATCGCAGTTTATGATGGACGTAAACACGTTCCTGTTTACATCCAAGAAGACATGGTAGGTCACAAACTTGGTGAATTTGCACCAACTCGTACTTACAAAGGTCACGCAGCTGACGATAAGAAAACACGTCGTTAATAGGAGGAGGACACAATGGCAGAAATTACTTCAGCTAAAGCAATGGCTCGTACAGTGCGTGTTTCACCTCGTAAAACACGTCTTGTTCTTGATCTTATCCGTGGTAAGAACGTTGCTGATGCAATCGCAATCTTGAAATTCACTCCAAACAAAGCAGCTCGCATTGTTGAGAAAACTCTTAACTCTGCTATCGCTAACGCAGAAAACAACTTTGGTTTGGAAAAAGCTAACTTGGTAGTATCTGAAACATTCGCAAACGAAGGACCAACAATGAAACGTTTCCGTCCACGTGCGAAAGGTTCAGCTTCACCAATCAACAAACGCACAACTCACGTAACAGTAGTTGTGTCAGAAAAATAAGGAGGTAAACTCGTGGGTCAAAAAGTACATCCAATTGGTATGCGTGTCGGGATCATCCGTGACTGGGATGCGAAATGGTATGCTGAAAAAGAATACGCAGATTACCTTCACGAAGATTTGGCAATCCGCAAATTCATTCAAAAAGAACTTGCAGACGCTTCAGTTTCAACTATTGAAATCGAACGTGCTGTAAACAAAGTTATTGTTTCACTTCACACTGCAAAACCAGGTATGGTAATCGGTAAAGGTGGATCAAACGTTGACGCTCTTCGCGCTCAACTTAATAAATTGACTGGAAAACAAGTACACATCAACATCGTTGAAATCAAGAAACCTGATTTGGACGCTCACCTTGTTGGTGAAACAATTGCTCGCCAACTTGAGCAACGTGTTGCTTTCCGTCGTGCACAAAAACAAGCTATCCAACGTGCAATGCGTGCTGGAGCTAAAGGAATCAAAACTCAAGTATCAGGTCGTTTGAACGGTGCAGATATCGCCCGTGCAGAAGGATACTCTGAAGGTACAGTTCCACTTCACACACTTCGCGCTGATATCGATTACGCTTGGGAAGAAGCTGACACAACTTACGGTAAACTTGGTGTTAAAGTTTGGATCTACCGTGGAGAAGTTCTTCCAGCTCGTAAAAACACTAAAGGAGGCAAATAACAAATGTTAGTACCTAAACGTGTTAAACACCGTCGTGAATTCCGTGGAAAAATGCGCGGTGAGGCTAAAGGTGGTAAAGAAGTATCATTCGGTGAATACGGTCTTCAAGCTACAACTAGCCACTGGATTACAAACCGTCAAATCGAGGCTGCTCGTATTGCCATGACTCGTTACATGAAACGTGGTGGTAAGGTTTGGATTAAGATCTTCCCACACAAATCATACACTGCTAAAGCTATCGGTGTACGTATGGGTTCTGGTAAAGGGGCACCTGAAGGTTGGGTAGCACCAGTTAAACGTGGTAAAGTAATGTTCGAAATCGCAGGTGTTTCTGAAGAAGTTGCACGTGAAGCGCTTCGTCTTGCTAGCCACAAATTGCCAGTTAAATGTAAATTCGTGAAACGTGAAGCAGAATAAGGAGAAGACATGAAACTTGAAGAAATCAAAAAGTTTGTTGCTGAGCTTCGTGGCTTGTCTCAAGAAGAGCTTGCTAAAAAAGAAAACGAACTTAAGAAAGAACTTTTCGACCTTCGTTTCCAAGCTGCAGCAGGTCAACTTGATCAAACTGCCCGTTTGAACGAAGTGAAAAAACAAATTGCACGTGTTAAAACTGTGCAATCTGAAATCAAATAATAGATTGGGAAAGGAGCAATTCTAATAATGGAACGTAATCAACGTAAAACCCTTGTTGGACGCGTAGTATCTGACAAGATGGATAAAACAATCACAGTTGTAGTTGAAACTAAACGTAACCACCCAGTCTATGGTAAACGTATCAACTATTCTAAAAAATACAAAGCACATGATGAAAACAACGTTGCTAAAGAAGGCGATATCGTTCGTATCATGGAAACTCGCCCACTTTCAGCTACAAAACGCTTCCGTCTTGTAGAAGTTGTGGAAGAAGCTGTTATTATCTAATAAAACTAAAAGGAGACAATTGAAATGATTCAACAAGAAAGTCGCTTAAAAGTTGCTGATAATAGCGGTGCTCGTGAAATCTTGACTATCAAAGTTCTTGGTGGTTCAGGACGTAAATTCGCTAACATCGGCGACGTTATCGTTGCAACTGTTAAACAAGCTACACCAGGTGGAGCTGTTAAAAAAGGTGATGTTGTTAAAGCTGTTATCGTTCGTACAAAAACTGGTGCTCGCCGTCCAGACGGTTCATACATCAAGTTTGATGATAACGCTGCAGTAATCATCCGCGATGACAAAACTCCTCGTGGAACTCGTATCTTTGGCCCTGTTGCACGTGAATTGCGTGAAGGTGGATACATGCGTATCGTATCTTTGGCGCCAGAAGTACTTTAATCTGAATTAACACAAACTTAGTCCCCTGAAATGTTCAGGGTGCCCATTAGGGCGTAAGAAATAATAGGAGAAATACTCAAATGTTTGTAAAAAAAGGCGATAAAGTTCGCGTTATTGCTGGTAAAGACAAAGGAACTGAAGCAGTAGTTCTTAAAGCTCTTCCAAAAGTAAACAAAGTTGTTGTTGAAGGTGTTGCAATCATCAAAAAACACCAAAAACCATCAGCTGAAAACCCTCAAGGTGCTATCGTGGAAAAAGAAGCACCAATCCACGCTTCAAACGTTCAAGTTCTTGACAAGAACGGTGTAGCTGGACGTGTAGGTTACAAAGTTGTTGACGGCAAAAAAGTTCGTTACAACAAAAAATCAGGCGAAGTGCTTGACTAATCACGAAGGAAAGGAGAAAGTATTAAATGGCTAACCGTCTTAAAGAAAAATACACTAACGAAGTAATTCCAGCTTTGACTGAAAAATTCAATTATTCTTCAGTTATGGCTGTGCCAAAAGTTGATAAAATCGTTATCAACATGGGTGTTGGTGAAGCTGTAAACAACGCTAAAACTCTTGAAAAAGCTGCTGCTGAGTTGGCACTTATTTCAGGTCAAAAACCATTGATTACTAAAGCTAAGAAATCAATCGCTGGCTTCCGTCTTCGTGAAGGTGTCGCGATCGGTGCTAAAGTTACCCTTCGTGGTGAACGCATGTACGAATTCTTGGATAAATTGGTATCAGTATCACTTCCACGTGTTCGTGACTTCCATGGTGTTCCAACTAAATCATTTGATGGACGTGGTAACTACACACTTGGTGTTAAAGAACAACTTATCTTCCCAGAAATCAACTTCGACGATGTTGATAAAGTACGTGGTATGGATATCGTTATCGTAACTACTGCTAACACTGACGAAGAAGGTCGTGAATTGCTTAAAGGCCTTGGAATGCCTTTTGCAAAATAATCTAGGAGGTAAATAAATTGGCTAAAAAATCAATGATTGCTAAGAACAAACGCCCTGCGAAGTTCTCTACGCAAGCTTACACTCGTTGCGAACGTTGTGGACGTCCACACTCAGTTTATCGCAAATTTAAACTTTGCCGTGTTTGCTTCCGTGAATTGGCTTACAAAGGTCAAATTCCAGGTGTTACCAAAGCTTCTTGGTAAAAAACATGGTACATTTAAGTTAGTTTCACCTAATTTGAATGTATTTAACACAATCTGAGCCTAGCTCAATCATTAACTAGCAAGTGAATTATTCAAACTACTAGTAAGAGGAGAAAATATAAAATGGTTATGACTGACCCAATTGCAGATTTCTTGACACGTATTCGTAACGCTAACCAAGCTAAACACGAAGTACTTGAAGTACCTGCATCAAACATTAAAAAAGGTATCGCTGAAATCCTTAAACGTGAAGGTTTCGTAAAAAATGTTGAAGTTATCGAAGATGACAAACAAGGTATCATCCGCGTATTCTTGAAATACGGACAAAACGGTGAACGTGTTATCACTAACTTGAAACGTATTTCTAAACCAGGTCTTCGTGTTTACTCTAAACGTGAAGATGTTCCTAAAGTTCTTAACGGACTTGGAATCGCGATCATCTCTACTTCAGAAGGTCTTTTGACTGATAAAGAAGCTCGTCAAAAGAACGTTGGTGGAGAAGTTATCGCTTACGTTTGGTAAGAAGTTGATACTAAGCACTTATCTCAATGATTTGTGCGAGTTTCGTTGATTATATTCTATGAAACTCATCCCCGTGAAAACTAGTCACTTTGTGGCTTGATAATCTAACAGGAGAATTAAATACTATGTCACGTATTGGTAATAAAGTTATTACTTTGCCTGCTGGTGTTGAAGTAACAAACAACGATAACGTTGTTACTGTTAAAGGACCTAAAGGCGAACTCACTCGTGAGTTTAACAAAAACATTGAAATCAAAGTTGAAGGCAATGAAGTTACACTTCACCGTCCAAACGACTCAAAAGAAAACAAAACAATCCACGGTACTTCACGTGCAAACTTGAACAACATGGTTGTTGGTGTTTCTGAAGGTTTCAAAAAAGAACTTGAAATGCGCGGTGTCGGATATCGTGCGCAACTCCAAGGAACAAAACTTGTTCTTTCAGTTGGTAAATCTCACCAAGACGAAGTTGAAGCTCCAGAAGGTATTACTTTTGAAGTACCATCTGCAACTTCAATCGTTGTAAGTGGTATTAACAAAGAAGTTGTTGGTCAGACAGCAGCTTACATCCGTAGCCTTCGTTCACCAGAACCTTACAAAGGTAAAGGTATCCGTTACGTTGGTGAATACGTACGTCGTAAAGAAGGTAAAACTGGTAAATAATAGGATTCTATCCTTATGGCAATTCTTTGTGGATTGTCACTTTACCAAAAGCTCTCATGAGCTAGCATTATAATTAAGAGGTGAAAATTGTGATTTCGAAACCAGATAAAAACAAACTCCGCCAAAAACGCCACCGTCGCGTTCGCGGAAAACTCTCTGGAACTGCTGATCGCCCACGTTTGAACATTTTCCGTTCTAATACAGGCATCTACGCTCAAGTTATTGATGACGTAGCGGGTGTAACGCTCGCAAGTGCATCAACTCTTGATAAAGAAGTTTCTAAAGGAACTAAAACAGAACAAGCCGTTGTTGTCGGTAAACTTGTTGCTGAACGCGCAGTAGCTAAAGGTATTTCTGAAGTGGTGTTTGACCGCGGTGGATATCTCTATCACGGACGTGTTAAAGCTTTGGCTGACTCAGCTCGTGAAAACGGATTGAAATTCTAATAGGGAGGACACTTAATAATGGCATTTAAAGATAATGCAGTAGAACTTGAAGAACGCGTAGTTGCTATCAACCGTGTTACTAAAGTTGTAAAAGGTGGACGCAACATGCGTTTTGCTGCTCTTGTTGTTGTTGGTGACCGTAATGGTCGCGTAGGATTTGGTACTGGTAAATCTCAAGAGGTTCCAGAAGCTATCCGTAAAGCAGTTGAAGCAGCTAAGAAAAACCTTATCGAAGTTCCTATGGTTGGTACAACTATTCCTCACGAAGTTCGTTCAGAATTTGGTGGAGCGAAAGTATTGTTGAAACCAGCTGTTGAAGGGGCTGGGGTTGCCGCTGGTGGTGCAGTTCGTGCCGTCATCGAATTGGCTGGTGTTGCTGATGTAACATCTAAATCACTCGGTTCAAACACTCCAATCAACATCGTTCGTGCGACTGTTGAAGGATTGAAACAACTTAAACGTGCTGAAGAAGTTGCGGCTCTTCGTGGCATCTCAGTATCTGACTTGGCATAAGAAAGGAGATAACAATGGCTCAAATTAAAATTACTTTGACTAAGTCTCCAATCGGACGCAAACCAGAACAACGTAAAACAGTTGTTGCTCTTGGACTTGGTAAATTGAATAGCTCAGTTGTTAAAGAAGACAACGCTGCTATCCGTGGTATGGTCAACGCAGTATCTCACTTGGTAACTGTAGAAGACGTTAAATAAAAATTGATTTAAGTCGTGAGGGTTACCTCGCGACTTAAACTGAATTTCATGTATAGGCGAGTTTCTAATCAAGCTACCTTACTTGATTAGAGGCGCTAGCATTTTACAAAAAGAGGAGAAAATAATAATGAAACTTCATGAATTGAAACCTGCTGAAGGTTCTCGTAAAGTCCGCAACCGTGTAGGTCGTGGTACTTCATCTGGTAACGGTAAAACTTCAGGCCGTGGTCAAAAAGGTCAAAAAGCTCGTAGCGGTGGTGGCGTACGTCCAGGATTCGAAGGTGGACAAACTCCATTGTTCCGTCGTCTTCCAAAACGCGGATTCACTAACATCAACGCTAAAGAATACGCACTTGTAAACCTTGATCAATTGAACGTCTTTGAAGATGGTACAGAAGTAACTCCAGCAGTTCTTAAAGAAGCTGGAATCGTTCGTGCTGAAAAATCAGGCGTTAAAGTTCTTGGTAACGGCGAATTGACTAAGAAATTGACTGTTAAAGCAGCTAAATTCTCAAAATCTGCTGAAGCAGCTATCACTGCTAAAGGTGGTTCAATCGAAGTCATCTAATGAGGGGTAACTCATTATGTTCTTTAAACTATTAAAAGACGCATTGAAAGTCAAAAACGTTCGTAATAAGATTTTATTTACAATCTTCATTATTTTCGTTTTTCGTGTAGGGACTCATGTAACAGTTCCTGGTATCAATGCGGAAAGTTTGAAACAATTAAGCGATTTACCTTTCTTGAACATGCTTAACTTGGTGTCTGGTAATGCCATGAATAACTTTTCAATCTTCTCGATGGGGGTTAGTCCTTACATTACAGCATCAATCATCGTCCAACTTTTGCAGATGGATATCTATCCGAAATTTGTGGAGTGGGGCAAACAAGGGGAAGTTGGTCGTCGTAAATTGAACCAAGCGACTCGCTATATTACTCTTGTTTTAGCCTTTGTTCAATCGATTGGTATTACAGCAAGTTTTAATACTCTCTCATCAATTTCATTGGTTAAAACACCAAATGTTTCAACCTACCTATTGATTGGGACAATTCTAACTGCTGGTAGTATAATTGTGACATGGCTTGGTGAACAAATCACAGATAAAGGTTTTGGTAATGGTGTGTCAATGATTATCTTTTCAGGGATCATCGCTTCTATTCCAAAAATGTTCTCAACGATTTACGAGGATTTCTTTGTCAATGTTCGTACAGGAGAATTGACTCGTTCATATATCATAGTTGCTTTGTTAATTGTGGTAGGTTTGGCGATTGTCTTCTTTACGACATTTGTTCAACAGGCAGAATATCAAATTCCAATTCAATATACTAAATTGGTTCAAGGGGCTCCAACGAGTTCTTACCTTCCATTGAAAGTAAATCCAGCTGGTGTTATTCCCGTTATCTTTGCTAGCTCGATTACAACAATTCCTAGTACTATTCTTCCATTCTTCTCGAAGGTTACATGGTTATCACACTTACAAGGACTACTCTCGTATAATACACCTAGTGGAATGATTACTTATGCGATATTGATTATCTTATTCTCATTCTTCTACACATTTGTCCAAGTAAATCCTGAAAAAACTGCTGAAAATCTTCAAAAGAATGGGTCTTACATTCCTAGTGTTCGTCCAGGTCGTGAGACTGAAAAGTACATGTCTTCATTGCTTAAGAGATTGGCAACAATCGGGGCTGTATTTCTCGCGTTTATTTCATTGGCTCCAATTGCGGCTCAACAGTTTATGCACCTTACAAGCTCAATCGCGCTTGGTGGTACATCTCTCTTGATCTTGATTTCAACTGGTATCGAAGGTATGAAACAACTCGAAGGTTACCTATTGAAACGTCAGTACGTTGGATTTATGAATCTTGAAGACTAAGTCTTCTCATGAACAATTGAGAGGGAAAGAAAGGTTACTTTCTGTCCCTTCTCTTTTGTTTTTTGATAACTCTACCAATGTGTTAAAACCTTGATAGAGTTATTTGAAAACAAAAATAAGGAGTTCG
Source organism: Streptococcus sp. HMSC064H09 (assembly GCF_001812625.1). Classification (NCBI taxonomy): domain Bacteria; kingdom Bacillati; phylum Bacillota; class Bacilli; order Lactobacillales; family Streptococcaceae; genus Streptococcus; species Streptococcus sp. HMSC064H09. The sequence continues at coordinate 38,222 of NZ_KV809577.1, read as the reverse complement.
TAAGATGAATCTTTTAATTATGGGTCTACCAGGTGCTGGTAAAGGGACTCAAGCTGCAAAAATTGTTGAAGAATTTGGTGTAGCTCACATCTCAACTGGTGATATGTTCCGTGCTGCTATGGCTAACCAAACTGAAATGGGTGTTTTGGCCAAATCATTCATCGATAAAGGTGAATTGGTACCAGATGAAGTAACAAACGGAATCGTTAAAGAGCGTTTGGCTCAAGACGACATTAAGGAAAAAGGATTCCTTTTGGATGGTTTTCCTCGCACAATCGAACAAGCTCATGCCTTGGATCAAATCTTGGTTGATCTTGGTTTGGAGCTTGATGGAGTAATCAATATCGAAGTGGATCCATCTTGCCTTCTTGAACGCTTGAGTGGTCGTATTATTCACCGCGAAACAGGTGAAACTTACCATAAAGTATTCAACCCACCAGCTGACTACAAGGAAGAAGACTATTACCAACGTGAAGATGACAAACCAGAAACAGTGAAACGCCGCTTGGATGTGAATATTGCTCAAGGTGAGCCAATTATTGCACATTACCGTGAGCTTGGTCTTGTATCTGATATTCAAGGTAACCAAGATATCGACGATGTATTCGCTGATGTTAAAAAAGCGATTGCAGCAATTAAATAATTATATAATCTTACTTGCGTATCAGACTTAAGCATGTTATAATACTTTAGTCTGACTTATAATTGTTACCTCTGTGCTCAGAGGAAATCAAATCGAAATTTTAGGGGGTACTTTTGCGTGGCAAAAGAAGACGTGATTGAAATTGAAGGTAAAGTTGTAGAAACTATGCCTAATGCTATGTTTACTGTTGAATTGGAAAATGGACACCAAATTTTGGCGACAGTTTCTGGTAAAATCCGTAAAAACTACATTCGTATTTTGGTCGGTGACCGTGTGACTGTTGAAATGAGTCCTTATGATTTGACACGTGGACGCATCACATACCGCTTTAAATAATCGAAATAATTGGAGGGATTGAAACATGAAGGTAAGACCATCGGTTAAACCAATTTGCGAATACTGTAAAGTTATTCGTCGTAACGGTCGTGTTATGGTAATTTGTCCAACAAATCCAAAACACAAACAACGTCAAGGATAATATAGAAAGGAGAAATCATGGCTCGTATTGCTGGAGTTGACATTCCAAACGATAAACGTGTAGTAATTTCACTTACTTACGTATACGGTATCGGACTTGCAACATCTAAGAAAATCTTGGCTGCTGCAGGCGTTTCTGAAGACATCCGCGTTAAAGATTTGACAAATGATCAAGAAGACGCTATCCGTCGCGAAGTGGATGCAATCAAAGTTGAAGGTGACCTTCGTCGTGAAGTTAACCTTAACATCAAACGTTTGATGGAAATCGGTTCATACCGTGGTATCCGTCACCGTCGTGGACTTCCTGTCCGTGGACAAAACACTAAAAACAATGCCCGCACTCGTAAAGGTAAAGCTGTTGCGATTGCAGGTAAGAAAAAATAACTAAAATAAAATAGGAGGTAAAAACATTGGCTAAACCAACACGTAAACGTCGTGTGAAAAAGAATATCGAATCTGGTATTGCTCACATTCACGCTACTTTCAATAACACTATTGTTATGATTACAGATGTGCATGGTAACGCTGTAGCATGGTCATCAGCTGGTGCTCTTGGTTTCAAAGGTTCTCGTAAATCTACACCATTTGCTGCACAAATGGCTTCAGAAGCTGCTGCTAAATCTGCACAAGAACATGGTCTTAAAACAGTTGAAGTAACTGTTAAAGGTCCTGGTTCAGGTCGTGAGTCTGCTATCCGTGCTCTTGCTGCTGCAGGTCTTGAAGTAACAGCAATCCGTGATGTAACACCTGTACCACATAATGGTTGTCGTCCTCCAAAACGTCGTCGTGTGTAATCTTTAATAACAATAGTACACAAGGTTCGTTTCGAGGGAGTATAATAAATGATTGAGTTTGAAAAACCAATAATAACAAAAATTGATGAAAATAAAGATTACGGCAAATTTGTCATCGAACCACTAGAACGTGGTTATGGTACAACTTTGGGTAACTCTCTTCGTCGTGTACTTTTGTCATCACTTCCAGGTGCTGCCGTAACATCAATTAAGATTGATGGAGTACTCCACGAATTTGATACCGTACCAGGCGTCCGTGAAGACGTGATGCAAATCATCCTTAATATTAAAGGACTTGCTGTAAAATCTTACGTCGAAGACGAAAAGACAATTGAACTTGATGTCCAAGGTCCAGCTGAAGTTACTGCTGGAGACATCTTGACTGATAGCGACATTGAAATTGTTAACCCTGATCATTATCTTTTCACTATCGCTGACGGCGCTTCTTTGAAAGCGACTATGACAGTAGCTACAAACCGTGGTTATGTTCCAGCAGATGAAAACAAGAAAGACGATGCACCAGTGGGAACATTGGCTGTAGATTCAATCTACACACCAGTGAAAAAAGTCAATTATCAAGTTGAACCTGCCCGTGTAGGTAGCAATGATGGTTTTGATAAATTGACAATCGAAATCATGACAAACGGAACAATCATCCCTGAAGATGCCCTCGGTCTCTCGGCTCGCGTTTTGATTGAACACTTGAACTTGTTTACTGACCTTACTGATGTTGCTAAAGCTACTGATGTAATGAAAGAAACTGAAAAAGTGAACGGTGAAAAGGTGCTTGACCGTACCATCGAAGAACTTGATTTGTCTGTACGCTCATATAACTGTTTGAAACGTGCCGGTATTAATACCGTTCATGATTTGACAGAAAAAACTGAGCCTGAAATGATGAAAGTCCGTAACCTAGGTCGCAAATCTCTTGAAGAAGTCAAAGTTAAGTTGGCTGATCTTGGACTTGGACTCAAAAACGATAAATAATAATATAGGAGGATAACATGGCTTACCGTAAACTTGGACGCACAAGCTCACAACGTAAAGCGGTTCTTCGTGATTTGACTACAGATCTTATCATTAACGAAGCAATCGTTACAACTGAAGCACGTGCTAAAGAAATCCGTAAAACAGTTGAAAAAATGATCACTCTTGGTAAACGTGGTGATTTGCACGCACGTCGTCAAGCAGCTGCATTTGTACGTAACGAAATTGCAACTGAAAGCTATGATGAAGCAACTGATAAATATACATCAACAACTGCTCTTCAAAAACTTTTCTCAGAAATTGCACCTCGTTATGCTGAACGTAACGGTGGATACACTCGTATCCTTAAAACAGAACCACGTCGTGGCGATGCTGCCCCAATGGCAATCATCGAACTTGTTTAATTTTTATCAATTTTGTTGAGTGTTATGATGATGGAATAGCTTAGCTTTTCTTAGTCTAGCTCTGGTCTACCGCTGGGCATACGCCTAGCGGGAACACTCATCATAAAAATGGGAATAAATAAGCATGTAACGCTTGTTTACGAAAGGTAATACGGTTATTTTTCGTAAGCAGGCGTTTTTTTGTCTATAAATCGTCTGAATATTTTGATATAATGGAATAAGCTTATTTTAAAAAGGGGGACATTATTTTGACAACAGCCAAGGAATTGCTTAAGCAAAGGTACTATGAGCCAATTAAGGAGCAACCCGAATTATTTGTGGGGATTGAGTTGGAATACCCAGTTGTTAATTTGAGTGGTAATGCTACAGATGTCTCTCTTACAAAACAGTTACTAGTCTATCTTTTGGATAATTTTGATTTTCAAGCTGATAAGTATGATTCTGATAATAATCCTATTCAGCTTATCGATAAAGCTTCTGGAGACATGATTCTTTTTGAAGTTTCGTACAATACGATCGAGTTTGCTTTTACGAAGGCTGAGAGAATTTCTGAGGTTGAGGAACGTCTGGATACTTACCTCAGTATAATCCAACCCTATCTTCAGAATCATAATCATGAGTTGCAAGGTTGGGGAGTGAATCCAAACTGGGCAAAAAATGACAACAGACCTGTTAAATCTCCTCGTTATGAAATGCTTATGGATTTTCTCGAGCTATCTAAAGCAAAGAACGATCCTTTCTTTCATGATTATCCAGAATATGCTTCTTTCATCTGTGGGAGTCAGGTACAATTAGATGTTTCAAAAACGTCCTATTTAAGAGTCTTAAATGCTTTTAACCAAATAGAGGGACCCAAGGCAGTATTATTGGCAAACTCTGAGTTTTGGGGTTCTGATTGGGATTTAGCGCTTTCCCGTGATGTTTTCTGGGAGAATTCCATGCATGGTGTGTTTGAGGAAAATGCAGGAGTATTTCCTAAGGTATTTAAGAATGAAGATGACTATTTTTCTTACTTGTCTGAGACAGCCATTTTTACTGCTAAGCGTGGTGACGAAACCTACTATTTTGAACCAATACGTGCTAAAGACTATCTAAGTACGCCATCTATTAAAGCACACTCTATTCGTGGCGAAGTAGTCACTATTGAACCAAGTGAGGAAGATTTTAAGACTCATCGTTCTTATCAATTCCAAGATTTAACGACACGAGGGACTATTGAGTTTCGTAGTGTATGTACCCAACCTTTCTCATCAACCTTTGCGCCAGCATCCTTTCACCTTGGTCTTTTAGTCAATTTGGTAAATCTAGAAAATATTTTGAATGACTCACCTTTTTTTGAAGCATTTGACTGTGATTACCCTAGAATTCGTCGTTTATTTTCGAAAAAAGATATTTCTGCTACAGACCTCAAAATGATTTTACCTTTGACAGAATCGTTATTGTCTTGTGCTGAGGATGGCTTAAAATTGCGTGGTTTTGGAGAAGAAGTTTACTTAGCTCCCCTTAGAGAGAAATTAGATAGGCTGAATAAGAGTTTAGCTTAACCTTTGACAAGAGATATGATAGATAGTTTTTGCTAAAAAATTTAAAAAAAGTCAAAAAAGTATTGACGTCAGCAAACAATAAATGGTATTATATAATAGTTGTTTCGAAAGAGACAAGAGAAAGTTATTAAAAAACTTTCAAAAAAGTATTGACACGAGTTGTCAATCTTGATATAATAACTAATGTTGTTAGCGGAAATGGCGGAATTGGCAGACGCGCAGGACTAAGGATCCTGTGACCGCTTTAGGTCGTGAGGGTTCAAGTCCCTCTTTCCGCAGAGTAACCAGTCACATGACTGGTTTTTT
>NZ_KV809577.1:0-32967 GCF_001812625.1 Streptococcus sp. HMSC064H09 | reverse complement strand
TTTTTTGTATTAAAAAATCAAAACGCTTACAAATTGTAGAAAAGCTAGTTTTTTGAGTTCAATTGTGATAGAATAAACTTGTAAACGGGTTCAAACCCAAAAAAATATAGGAGGCCTTTATAATGGCAATCGTTTCAGCAGAAAAATTTGTCCAAGCAGCTCGTGATAATGGTTACGCAGTTGGTGGATTTAACACAAACAACCTTGAGTGGACTCAAGCTATCTTGCGTGCAGCAGAAGCTAAACAAGCTCCAGTACTTATCCAAACTTCTATGGGTGCAGCTAAGTACATGGGTGGTTACAAATTGTGTAAAGTCCTTATCGAAGAATTGGTTGAATCAATGGGTATCACTGTACCAGTTGCTATTCACCTTGACCACGGTCACTACAATGACGCTTTGGAATGTATCCGTGTAGGTTACACTTCAGTTATGTTTGACGGTTCACACCTTCCAGTTGAAGAAAACCTTGAAAAAGCAGCTAAAGTTGTTGAATTTGCACACGCTAACGGTGTATCAGTTGAAGCTGAAGTTGGTACAATCGGTGGTGAAGAAGATGGTATCATCGGTGATGGTGAATTGGCACCAATCGAAGATGCTAAAGCTATGGTTGCAACTGGTATCGACTTCCTTGCAGCAGGTATCGGTAACATCCACGGTCCTTACCCAGAAAACTGGAGCGGACTTCACCTTGACCACTTGCAAAAATTGACAGAAGCTGTTCCTAACTTCCCAATCGTATTGCACGGTGGATCAGGTATTCCTGATGATCAAATCCAAGAAGCTATCAAACTTGGTGTTGCTAAAGTTAACGTTAACACTGAATGTCAAATCGCATTTGCTAACGCAACACGTAAATTTGTTGCTGAATACGAAGCAAATGAAGCAGAATACGACAAGAAGAAACTCTTCGACCCACGTAAATTCTTGAAACCAGGTTTCGAAGCTATTACAGAAGCTGTTGAAGAACGTATCGACGTATTCGGTTCAGCAAACAAAGCTTAATTAGACTATATAAGCTTGAAAATAAAGGGTTTGTCCAATATGGACAAGCCTTTTTCTTATGTTTTGCCACAAATTTGCCACACTTTCTAAATCTCAGTTCCTTTTGATTATAGATGTAGTGCAAACAAAGCGCAATTAGGCTATTAAAACAAGGTCCTTTCTGGGTCTTGTTTTTTTGTACCCAAATAAATAGTTAGTATCTGCGAATCAATCTGTGATTGAGAGGAAACAAATTTTAAAGATTGGATATGGCTTTGGTTGATAGATTCTATTTCCTAACTTTTTAAGATATGCTATAATATGAATATGTTTGATAATTATATTGTACCTGTATTTTTTGGTGGTGGAGCTCTTGCTCTACTAGGTTTAGTGTTATTTGGTTGGGCCTTGCCTTCATTTTTGAAGGGTAAGTGGTCTTATTTGATTTCTTTGCTAGGTTTAGGTTTGGTTGCTTTTGCCTATTTTGATGCGGCGATTGTTATCACTTATAAAATCTGGCTTGGATTGCTAGGTGTCATCATGATTGGTTGGGGACTTCCTTTCAACAATCGCAAGGGACGCCGTGCGATGACTATTTTCTGGGCTGTCATGGCAATCGTTGTGGGTATTGCTGCTATTGCATTCACTATTGCTTATGGTGTCATTAACCGCCACTAACATGAAACTGTAAAACATGCTATAATAATGGCATGTTTTATTTTATGACCCTATCATTTATTATCATGCCTGCCTTGGGCTGCTTCTTAATAGGCTTGGCTTTTGCTAAATCAGATTGTTGGGAGTTTTCTTGGATATTATCCTTAATAGGTTTAGTGGCCTTTATTTCTTCTTTTTGGCATATAGCACGCGTAGATTTATGGTTTATGCTAAGTTATAGTGTTGGTCCTTTTTTGATGGGATTTGGTTTCTCTTGGGATCTAAGTAAGAAACGCCGTAGGCAGTTATTATTATTAGGGGTATTTTTCCTTATCTTTTTTGTGATTCTGTACTATCTTATTGTGCGAATCCTGAATACAGCTGTTGTCTAAAGGAGGGCTGTTGTGATGTTGCTAGATTTAGAAGAGAAGACACGTGTGCTTGTAGAAGATATTGTTGAACGTTCCGCTATTGGGCGAGGAGCTATCTTTGTCTTGGGATTGTCTTCCAGTGAGGTCGCTGGTGGGATAATCGGAAAAGCCTCTAGCCGTGAAATTGGCCAACGAATTGTGAAAACGATTCTTGAAGTTTTGGAACCTAAAGGAATTTACTTGGCTGTTCAAGGATGCGAACATCTGAATCGTGCTTTGGTTGTTGAGCGTGAGCTCGCCATGGCTAAAGATTTGGAAATTGTTAATGTTCTTCCGACCTTGCATGCTGGGGGAAGTGGTCAGCTGGCTGCTTTCGACTATATGAAGGATCCTGTTGAGGTGGAGGAAATTGTCGCTCAGGCTGGTATCGATATTGGGGATACCTCTATTGGTATGCATGTGAAGAGGGTCCAAGTTCCTCTTCGCCCGATTGCTCCAGAATTAGGTGGTGCCCATGTGACTGCTTTGGCGAGTCGACCTAAGTTGATTGGTGGTGCTCGTGCGGAGTATCTAGCAGATCCTATCCGTAAAAACTAAAAAGTATCGGACAAGTGTTCGATACTTTTTCTTTTGGATTCGTTTTAGTGATGACGCTTGGCATAGTCGACAAATTTGAATTTTTCAAGTTTGTGTCGACTTTCGGTGAACTGAAACTGATTTCCATTATTCAGATAAACTTTTGAGCGTATGCAGACGACGTGGTGATCTTTACCGATATCGATGAGGATTTTGTCTTGCTCGGTAGTGTTGTCAATTGTGATTTCTTTAAAGGCATGAGAAATGCTAAGGTGGAGCTGATTCTCAAGGTAATCATAGATGGAGTTCTCAGCGATGCCACGGTTGAGTTGAGGCATAAGCCTCGCATCCAGGTAATCAATATCAACGACAGAGGCACAGCCATCAACGACTCTTTGCCGAATAAGACGCCAAACCTGTTGGCTTCTTGAAAATCCAGTTTTTTCTGAGAGATTGGTGTCAACGATGATTTTATCTAGAGAGATAACGTTGGTTTGTGATTTAATGCCTTGTTGTTCTATGAGCTCTTGGTAACTGGTTAAGTCAGATACAGGGAAGTTCACTTGTTCATGGCTAATAACTTGAGAAAAGGACGAAGTTTTAGTAGATTGTCCAGAAAATGAAGGGAAACCGGCTTATACGGATAAACCAATCGTGCATGATTATCTTCACATGATGAATGAAGCGACCTTTGGTTCTGACGATAGTTTTATGACGGTCGGAGAGATGTCTTCAACAACCATTGATAACTGTGTTCTTTATTCGGCACCGGAACGTCAGGAGTTGTCTATGGCCTTTAACTTCCACCATTTAAAAGTGGACTATGAAGATGGACAAAAATGGACCATTGCTCCCTTTGATTTTGAAGAGCTCAAGCGCCTCTACCACACCTGGGGCAAGGAAATGAGTGATCGTGGTGGATGGAGTGCCCTCTTTTGGAATAACCACGACCAACCTCGTGCCTTGAATCGCTTTGTGGATATTAAGAATTTCCGTAATGAAGGGGCTACCATGCTCGCAGCTAGCATCCACTTGTCACGTGGAACACCATACATCTACATGGGTGAAGAAATCGGGATGATCGATCCAGAGTATGACTCGATGGCAGATTACGTGGATGTGGAATCCATCAATGCTTATCAAATGCTCTTGGACCAAGGTAAATCTCCTGAGCAAGCCTTCAAGATTATCCAAGCTAAGTCACGTGATAATTCTCGTACGCCCATGCAATGGGATGCTTCTCTAAATGCAGGTTTTTCAACAGGCACTCCATGGTTGAAAGTTGGTAAATCTTATAAAGACATCAACGTTGAAAATGAAATCGATGGACCAATCTTTAAATTCTATAAAGAATTGATTCGCTTGCGCAAAGAAATGCCTATCATTTCAGAAGGAAGCTATCAGCCAGCACTTGAAGATAGCAAGCAGGTCTACGCCTTTGAACGCCACTTAGACGGTCAAAAACTCTTGGTGCTCAATAATTTCTATGGAAGTGAAGCTGAAGTGGAGATTCCAGAAGAATACCAAGCAGGGCGCGTGCTCTTGTCCAACTATGACGATGCGGAGCTTGCTGAAAAGGTAAGTCTTAAGCCTTATCAAACCCTAGCAATCTTAGTAAAATAAGCCAAACTTTCCTCAGTAAATGCTTTTGCTGGGGAATTTTGTTATAATGAAAGCACTTTTAATGTTGATGGAGGAAGTGTAATGACACGCTTACAAGATGATTTTTATGAATACGTCAATGGGAAATGGGCTGAGACAGCAGTCATTCCAGATGATAAACCTTCGACTGGTGGCTTTATGGACTTGGATCGAGATATCGAAAACTTGATGTTGGATATTACCGGAAAATGGCAACGGGGAGAAGAATTACCCGAAGATAGCATTCTGCAAAACTTTGTCAAATACCACAAGATGGTAGCTGATTTTGATGCACGAGAAGTAGCTGGTGTGGCTCCAGCCATGCCCTTGATCAATGAAATCAAGGCTCTGTCTTCTTTTGAAGACTATACCAGCAAGTTGGGCACCTATGAACTAGCTGGCAAACCAAATCTCTTGCCATTTAGCGTGTCGCCAGACTTTAAGAATGCCCAAATGAATGTCTTGTGGGGAGAAGCACCGGCTCTCATCTTGCCAGATACGACCTATTATGAAGAAGGCAACGAAAAAGGCCCAGAATTACTGGCTATCTGGCGTCAAATGATGGAAAAACTCTTATCTAAATTTGATTTCTCAGAGGAAGAAATCAAAGATATTCTGGATAAAGTGATTGCAGGGGACGCAGAATTGGCCAAATATGTCTTGTCGAACGAAGAAAAATCAGAGTACAACAAACTCTACCATCCCTATGAGTGGGCGGATTTCAAGGCCTTGGTCCCAGAATTGCCACTCGATGCCTTCTTTACAGAAGTAATCGGACAAACTCCAGATAAAATCATCGTGCCAGAAGAGCGTTACTGGAAGGAATTCGCACCAACATTCTACTCAGCAGCCAACTGGGAGACCCTTCATGCTGCATTGAAACTCGGCGCAGCTCTTTCTTGGACTCTATTTTTGACGGAAGAAATCCGTGTTTTGGCTGGTGAATATAGTCGTACGATTGCAGGTATTCCAGAACCTCGTCCAAAAGAAAAAGCAGCCTTATCAATAGCAGAAGTACCATATAGCCAAGCGCTTGGACTCTGGTATGCAGGTGAAAAATTCTCACCAGAAGCAAAAGCAGACGTAGAGCATAAAGTTGCAACTATGATTGAGGTTTACAAAGATCGTCTGGAAAAAGCAGATTGGCTCGCCTCTGAGACTCGTGAAAAAGCCATTGTCAAACTCAATGTCATCACACCTCATATCGGTTACCCTGAAAAGTTACCAGAAACTTATGCCAAGAAGGTTATCGACGAGAGCAAAACCTTGGTTGAAAATGCTCAGACTCTCTACGAAATTTCGATTGCCCATAGCTGGAGCAAGTGGAACCAACCGGTCGATCGTAGTGAATGGCACATGCCGGCTAATATGGTCAATGCCTACTATGATCCGCAACAAAACCAAATCGTCTTCCCAGCAGCGATTTTGCAGGCACCTTTCTATGACCTTCATCAATCTTCCTCAGCTAACTACGGTGGAATTGGAGCGGTCATTGCTCATGAAATTTCACACGCCTTTGATACCAATGGTGCTTCCTTTGATGAGAATGGTAGCTTGAAAGACTGGTGGAAGCCAGAAGATTACGAAGCCTTTACCGCTCGTACCCAAAAAGTCATCGATCAGTTTGAAGGCCAAGACTCTTACGGTGCTAAAATTAACGGGAAATTGACCGTTTCTGAAAACGTGGCAGATCTAGGAGGCATCGCTGCAGCCCTTGAAGCCGCTAAGAAAGAGGAAGATTTTTCAGCAGAAGAATTCTTCACCAACTTTGCTCGCATCTGGCGCATGAAAGCTCGGACAGAATATATGCAACTTCTTGCAAGTGTTGATGTCCACGCACCAGGAAAACTCCGTACCAATGTTCAACTACCAAACTTCGACGAATTCCACAAGGAATTTGACGTTAAAGAGGGCGACGGCATGTGGCGTGCCCCAGAAGATCGCGTGATTATTTGGTAATAATGATGAAATCTGTCCAAAAATGGACGGATTTCTTTATTTTTTATCGTTGTAAGGGTTTACATAGCGACTAGAAAACGCTATAATATACTTGTGTTAAAGCTTGTGAAGTTTTTAACAAGTATTCAAAGGAGTTTCATATGACTAAACAAACTAAAGATGTTCAAACAGTAATTGATGAATTGGCAACAAAGGGTGTTGAAGCCCTTGATGCTATGGCTAACTTTACGCAGGAGCAAGTGGACCATATTGTTCACCAAGCTGCGATTGCTGCCCTAGATAAACACATGTATTTGGCTAAATTGGCCGTTGATGAAACAGGGCGTGGTATTTATGAAGATAAAGCCATCAAGAACATGTATGCTTCTGAATACATTTGGAATAGTATTAAATATGACAAAACTGTAGGCGTTATTGCTGAAGATAAAGAACAAGGTTTGGTTTCTATCGCTGAACCGGTCGGTGTTATCTGTGGGGTTACACCAACAACTAACCCAACTTCAACAACGATTTTCAAAGCCCTCATTGCATTGAAGACACGTAACTCTATTGTCTTCGCCTTCCACCCATCAGCTCAAAAATCATCTGCAGAAGCTGCTCGTATTGTTCGTGATGCGGCTATTGAAGCAGGTGCTCCTAAGGATTGTATCCAGTGGATTGAAGAGCCATCTATCGAAGCAACTGGTCTTTTGATGAACCATCCTAAGATTGCTACGGTACTTGCGACTGGTGGACCTGGTATGGTTAAGGCCGCTTATTCAACTGGTAAACCAGCTCTTGGTGTAGGAGCCGGGAACGTACCATCTTATATTGCTGCTGATGCTAAAGTTAAACGTGCTGTCAACGATATCATCGTTTCAAAAACTTTTGACAATGGTATGATTTGTGCTTCTGAACAAGCAGCTATCGTTGATGCAGCTATTTATGATGAAGTTAAGGCTGAATTCGAAGCACATCAATGTGTCATCATTTCTAAAAAAGCTGATATTGCTAAATTGGAAAAAGTCGTTCTTAATGAAGCACGCACAGCTGTAAACGGCGCTATTGTAGGTCACTCAGCTATTGAAATTGCTGAAAAAGCTGGTCTTAAAGTACCTGCAGGTACAAAAATGCTTTTGGCAGAAATTCCAGATGCAACAATGGAACATCCACTTGCCTTGGAAAAATTGTCTCCAGTACTTGCCCTTATCAAATCTGATGGCGTTGAAGATGGATTCAAAAAAGCAGAAGGCATGCTCAATTTGGGAGGTCTTGGACATACAGCTGTTATCCACACTGAAAATGAAGAGCTCCAACTCCAATACGGTATTCGCATGAAAGCTTGCCGTATCTTGGTGAATAGCCCATCGGCTGAAGGTGGTATTGGTAATATCTACAACAACATGATTCCATCATTGACTCTTGGTTGTGGTTCACACGGTCATAACTCAGTTTCACACAATGTTAGCTCATTTGATCTCTTGAATGTTAAGACATTGTCAAAGCGTCGCAATAACATGCAATGGTTTCGCGTCCCACCAAAAATCTTCTTCGAAAAAGATTCAATAACTTACTTGCGCCACATTGAAGCTGACCGCGTGATGTTGGTTTGTGACCCTGGTATGGTTCAGTTTGGTTACGCTGACTTGGTTAAACGCCAATTGGAACTTAACCGCCACAGACCAGCAGTAGATGTTTTCTCAGATGTTGAGCCAAACCCATCTACTAATACAGTTTATAAAGGATTGGAACGTTTTGTAGACTTCCAACCAGATGTGATTATCGCTCTTGGTGGTGGTTCTGCAATGGATGCTGCTAAGGCTATGTGGATGTTCTTTGAACACCCAGATGTAAGCTTCTTCGGCGCTAAACAAAAATTCTTGGATATCCGTAAACGTACCTACAAGATTCCTTACGCTCAGAAGACACAATTCATCTGTATCCCAACTACTTCAGGGACAGGTTCAGAAGTAACGTCATTTGCGGTTATCACTGATAGTGAAACTCATATCAAGTATCCATTGGCAGATTACGCTTTGACTCCTGATATTGCCATCATTGACCCTGCTTTGGTTATGAGTGTGCCTGCTAGTGTTACAGCAGATACAGGTATGGACGTTTTGACTCACGCTATTGAGTCTTACGTATCAGTAATGGCTAGCGACTATACACGTGGACTTTCACTTCAAGCGATTAAACTTGTTTTTGAAAATCTTGAACATTCTTACCGCTTTGGTGATGAAGAATCACGTGAAAAGATGCATAATGCGTCTACAATGGCTGGTATGGCCTTTGCCAATGCCTTCCTTGGTATCAACCACTCACTAGCTCACAAGATTGGTCCTATGTTTGACATTCCACACGGACGTACCAATGCGATTTTGATGCCTCACGTAATCCGTTACAATGGTCGTGATCCTCAAAAACACGCTATGTTCCCTAAATATGATTACTTCCGTGCAGACAAGGATTACGCAGATATCGCTCGTTTCATGGGATGGGGTACTGACAAACAATCAGATGCTGAATTGGTTGAAGTTTTGGCACAAAAAGTTTACGAATTGGGTGTTGCCGTTGGTATTGACATGAACTGGAAAGGACAAGGGGTTACGAAGAAACTTCTTCAAGACACTGTCTATACTTTAGCGGAGCATGCGTACGAAGACCAATGTACAACTGCTAATCCAAAAGAACCTCTTATTTCAGAATTGAAAGAAATTATCGAAGTTGCCTTTGACTACAAAGGTTAAGTGATAGACTAAAGTAGCTCTGTGAGGGCTACTTTTTTGCTAAAAGCTACTATATTAGAGTGTTCATCCAAATTAAAAATAAAGGACTTTCCTGAATAAGATAGAAAAACGCTTTAAGAATTGTTATAATAACCTTACGGTAAAATAAGGAGAGTTCTATGACAAAAGAAGAAGGGCTTAGTTTGAATGCCACGGCGCATCCTCTCAAGCCTCATGAAATGAGGCCATCAAGGGCCTCCATAGAAGGGAATAGGGCGACTAATAAGTTTAAAGAGTTTAATGCTGATAGGATGGTGAGTGTTCAATTCAATCCTAGTCAAAAAGTAAAAGAATCAAAGGAGCCAGTAACCTCAAAGAATATTGTGGGGATGGTATCAGGTGTTATTGCAGCGATACTCACTATCCTTTTGATTGTTTGTATCGTAATGGGTTACCGTTATCGAGCTGCCAGCATTGAGGGCGAGTGGACAAGCCTGACCTTTAGTGAGAAAATGTTAGCGACTCTAAAAGATACTGCTACTACTAAGAATAAAGTTAGTAATGCTTTACCACAAGGTCAAAATCTTATCACCGATATCAATACAGCAATGAGTATTACTGACAATAAGGCTCACTTAAAAGTGAGCTTTGTTTACAATCGTAAAGGTCTTTATCAGGCTTACCAGAGTAGAGTTACTGAATTGAAAGGTCAGTATGGCGAGGAGTTCTCGGAGGTTTTTGATAGTTATTCATTGTCAGAAAAAGACTACTATAAACAGTTTGATGAGACAGTGAAGAAAGAACTTCCAAAGAGTTATACCTACGATGCCAAAACCGGTCGTGTTACAACAACTGCTTTCACGGGTGATATTAACCGTTGGGAGCAAACAATCACTGTGGATAAGGCTGGAGATTCAGATGCTTTTAAAAAAGGTGATGTATTAGATTATACGCCCAACAATGAAGGTTTTACTATCAAGGCACACAGTGAATTTGGTGACATTAGCTTTACAAAAAATAAATAAAAAAGGAAATTAAAGGGGAATATAAATGACAAGAGAAGAATGGTTGGACTATTTTGAGACGGTAAACGGACGTAAGCCGAGTGTTCAGGAAATGGCGGATGCTTTGAAAGCTGGAGAGTTTGTTAATGAAGCACCAGCTAAAGCTGAAGATACAGTTACTACTGAACCTGTTAAGGTTGAGGCAGAAATCGTCGAGACAAGCACTAGTCCTCTACCAACAGAAACGGCACCAGTAGTAACAGCAACTGCACCTTCTACGGTTGCTTTTCCAGAAGGGCAAGCAGCTATGGCAAATTTGGCTCCTAAGAAACAAATGGATCCCAAAAAGAAAAAACGCATCCTAGTCTCAGTTTTGTCAGCGGTAGTCCTTGTCTTCTTATGTATCGGTGGCTTTATGACTTACCGTTATGTGACAGGTAATATTGATGGCAAATGGTACAGTAGTTCTCTAGGTAGAGAGTATAGTTCAAGCATGTCTGAAAGTTTGACAGACTTGGATAGTAAGGAGCTTGAAAAGTACTTTACAGATACTGCTGTAACCATGAAAGTAAAAGGTAGCAATGCGAAGGTTACTGCTAGCTATACTTTTGATAAGAAAACTTATATCAAGGACTATCGTGAGAGGGTTCAGAAGTCCTTCTCAGCCTTTGGAGATTTATTTAAAGCCTTTTATGGAGATTCCTTTGAAAACTATTACAGTGAGGAAACCATAGAAAAAGAACTTGATGAAGCTCTTGAAAAAGCTGCGAAAGACAGTGGTCAAAAGTATGATTCGAAGACAGGCGAAACAACGACAACCCTTTTCAAAGGGAAGGTTAGCCGTTTGGGACATAAGATGACTGTTACTTCTGTCAACAAAGACGTTGATATTGATGGTCTCAATGTGAAAAAAGGCCAAGAGCTAAAAGTGACTAAAAAAGATAAGAAAGTAACGCTTAGTGGTGATGGCAAATCAAAAGATATTACTTTCTCAACTAAGAATGACACCAAAGATAAATTTTAAGATGACATCCGGAATAGCTATTCCGGATTTTTTCATGTCTTTGAGAGGAAAGAATAAGGTGATATCCGGATGATTTTCTCACAAGTCACAATACGTGTAGAAATATTCTGACAATTATGCTACAATAGAGCCACAGACTATCTAAAAAGAGGATTTACCATGACACTTGTATACCAATCAACACGTGACGAAAATAATAAAGTAACAGCTAGTCAGGCTATTCTTCAAGGTTTGGCAACAGATGGTGGTTTGTTCACACCGTTGTCAACGCCTGAGGTTACTTTGGACTTTGATCAATTGAAAGATGCTTCTTACCAAGAAGTTGCTAAATTGGTCTTGTCAGCTTTCTTGGATGATTTTACTGAAGAGGAATTGGATTACTGTATCACAAATGCTTATGATGACAAGTTTGATACAGCTGCCATTGCACCAGTAGTTAAACTTAAGAACCACTACAACCTTGAGCTTTTCCATGGTTCTACCATCGCTTTCAAAGACATGGCCCTTTCAATCTTGCCATACTTGCTAACAACATCAGCTAAAAAGCAAGGTGTTGATAATAAAATCGTTATCTTGACAGCGACATCAGGTGACACTGGTAAAGCTGCCATGGCTGGTTTTGCAGATGTTCCAGGAACTGAAATCATTGTCTTTTATCCAAAAGACGGTGTTTCAAAAATCC
Source organism: Streptococcus sp. HMSC064H09 (assembly GCF_001812625.1). NCBI lineage: Bacteria > Bacillati > Bacillota > Bacilli > Lactobacillales > Streptococcaceae > Streptococcus > Streptococcus sp. HMSC064H09. The sequence goes on along the minus strand of NZ_KV809577.1, from coordinate 21,362 downwards.
AAGAATTGCAAATGACCACTCAAACAGGAGCTAATACGCACGTTATTGCCATTGATGGTAACTTTGATGATGCCCAAACAGATGTGAAACGTATGTTTAATGATGTTGATTTGCGTGAGAAATTGTTGGCTCATCATACGCAATTCTCATCAGCTAACTCAATGAATGTTGGTCGTTTGGTACCACAAGTGGTTTACTATGTATATGCCTATGCACAGTTGGTTAAGGCAGGTCATATCCAAAACGGAGATAAGGTGAACTTCACAGTACCAACAGGAAACTTTGGTAATATCTTGGCGGCTTATTATGCACGTCAGATTGGTGTTCCAGTTGGCAAATTAATCTGTGCTTCTAATGAAAATAACGTCCTTACAGACTTCTTCGCAACGGGTACTTATGATAAGAAACGTGACTTCAAGGTAACAACAAGCCCTTCTATGGATATCTTGGTATCTTCTAACTTGGAACGTTTGATTTTCCACCTTCTTGGTAATGATGCTACTAAGACTAAAGAGCTTATGGATGCACTTGTGACTAAGGGTGAGTATACTTTGGCTGATGCAGATAAAGATATTCTTGATTTGTTTGCAGCAGGTTTTGCAACTGAGGATGAAACAGCTGCTGAAATCAAGCGTGTCTATGATGAAGACAAGTATATCGAAGATCCTCATACAGCAGTTGCCTCAGCTGTTTACGAAGCATATGTTCAAAAGACAGATGACCACACACCAACAGTTATCGCTTCAACAGCTAGCCCATACAAATTCCCACGTGTGGCAGTTTCAGCTGTCACTGGTAAAGATAGTGGGAATGATTTCAAGGCAGTAGAAGATTTGCACCAACTTTCAGGTGTAGCTATCCCAGCTGCTGTAGATGGACTTGAACATGCAGAAGTTCGCCATAAAACAGTTGTTGCGGCAGCTGATATGCAAAAAGCAGTTGAAAGCTATCTTGGTGTATAAGAATAAAAAAATAGGAGCTGAGAAATCAGCCCTATTTTTATCAATATAGAAAAGAATATTATGACAGAAACAAAGAAAATTCTAAACATAGCCTTGCCTGCTATGGCCGAAAACCTTCTACAAATGTTGATGGGGGTTGTCGATTCTTACCTAGTGGCTCAGGTGGGTATTGTCGCTATATCGGGGGTTTCCGTAGCCAATAATATCATTACGATTTACCAAGCTATCTTTATTGCTCTAGGAGCCTCAAGTGCCAGTGTCATTGCCAGGAGTTTAGGAAAAGGTGATGTTAAAGCGACTAACCGAGACACTTGGGATGCTATTATTATTACCCTTGCTCTTAGTCTCATCCTTGGTCTACTTTCCATTTTTGGTGGTGGGGCCATTCTTAATCTTTTAGGTACTGAGCAATCTGTGACTCAGGCTGGTAGTCTCTACCTTGCTCTTGTCGGTGGAGGAGTGGTTTTCCTAGCCTTGATGACCACTTTTGGTAACATCCTACGGGCCAAGGGACGACCTCGTATTTCCATGGTCATCAGTCTTTTGACCAATGTTCTAAATGCTATTTTATCTTCTTTAGCCATCTTTGTGGGACATTGGGGGATTATTGGGGTCGCAACGGCTACGGTTTTCTCTCGTCTGGTTGGGACAGTGATACTCTGGCAAGCGATGAAACTGGATGTGAAGCAGCTTGAAATTACCAAACCTTTTAATAGAGATTTGTTGGGCATTGCCCTGCCAGCAGCAGGTGAGCGACTGATGATGCGTGCTGGAGATGTGGTCATCGTGGCTATTATTGTTACCTTTGGTACAGCCGTTGTCGGTGGTAACGCCATTGGTGAAAACCTCACTCAGTTTAACTATATGCCTGGTATGGGAGTCGCTACGGCTACGGTTATCTTGGTTGCCAATAGTCTGGGTCGAGGGGATAAGACGCAGATGAAGCGTATTATACGAGAGTCTTATTGGATTTCCACCTTCTTGATGGTTCTGGTTTCAGGGAGTATCTTGCTCTTTGGCCAAGGATTATCAGGTCTCTTTACAGATAATAAAGCAGCTATTGCGGCTAGTCAGGTAGTTATTCTTTATTCTTTCCTTGGGAATCCTGTGACTTCGGGGACTTTAGTTTACACAGCAGTTTGGCAAGGTCTGGGTAAGGCTAAGATGCCTTTCTATGCGACAACTATTGGGATGTGGATTATTCGAATTTTCTCAGGATACTTCCTTGGGGTGAGTCTGGGAATGGGTCTTGCTGGTGTCTGGATTGCAACCGTTGTTGATAATGTATGGCGTGCGATCTTCCTCTACGTGATGTACCGTCGTTATCTCGTAAAGAGAAAGTTTTAATGATAAATACTGAGGAGATACTCTTATTCAAAGGGTATCTTCTTCTTATTTTTTACAAGTAGGCTCGAATATGGTAAAATAAGCTGATAAAAACTTTTTGAGGTAGTAATTATGACTGTAAAAATCAATACAAAAGATGGTCAAATCGAATTGTCAGATGATGTCATCGCAACAGTAGTTGGCGGTTCAGCAACAGAAATTTTTGGCGTTGTCGGTATGGCAAGTAAGAGTGCTATCCGAGATAATTTTCAAGCACTTCTTGGAAAAGAAAACTACGCAAAAGGAGTTGTCGTGAAATCTACTGATGCAGGTATCACTGTGGATGTCTACACTGTTATGAGTTACGGTGTTAAGATTAGTGAGGTTTCAAAAAATATTCAAGAACGTGTGAAATTTAATCTTGAGAATCAACTCGGTATCAAGGCTGAAACGGTAAATGTTTACGTTCAAAATATTAAAGTCGTAGGAGAAAACTAGTGTCTAAAATTACAACAAGCTTGCTTCAGGAGATGGTCCAAGCGGCAGCAACACGTCTAGGTAAGCAAGCAGAATATGTGAATTCACTCAATGTCTTCCCAGTACCAGATGGAGATACTGGAACAAACATGGGAATGACTATGGATAACGGAGCCAAAGCTGTCGCAGATCAGTCAGCTTCAACAGTTGGTGAAGTTGGTCAGATTTTGTCTAAGGGTCTTTTGATGGGTGCCCGTGGTAACTCGGGTGTTATCACGTCACAATTGTTCCGTGGATTTGGTCAAAGTATCAAGGATAAAACGGAACTCGATGGTCAAGATTTAGCTCATGCCTTCCAAGCAGGGGTTGAAGTTGCCTATAAAGCAGTTATGAAACCTGTCGAAGGAACAATCCTTACAGTATCACGTGGTGCAGCTTCAGCAGCGATTAAGAAAGCTGAATCTACAAATGATGCTGTTGAGGTTATGCGTGCAGCTCTCGATGGAGCTAAGGCTGCCTTGGCCAAGACACCAGAGATGCTTCCAGTTTTGAAAGAAGTTGGTGTGGTAGACTCAGGTGGTCAAGGTTTGGTCTTCATTTATGAAGGTTTCTTGTCAGCCCTCACAGGTGAGTATATCGCTTCAGAGGACTTCCAAGCGACACCTGCTACGATGACAGAGATGATTAATGCAGAACACCATAAGTCAGTTGCTGGTCATGTTGCAACAGAAGACATTACCTTCGGTTACTGTACGGAAATCATGATTGGTCTCAAACAAGGTCCGACTTATGTGAAAGACTTTGACTATGAAGAGTTCCAAAATTACTTGAGTAACCTTGGGGATTCTCTTCTTGTGGTTAACGACGATGAAATTGTAAAAGTTCACGTCCATACAGAGGATCCAGGTCTTGTCATGCAAGAAGGTCTTAAATATGGGGCTCTTGTCAAAGTTAAGGTTGACAACATGCGTAACCAACACGATGCACAAGTTCAAAGAAGAAACTATCCAAGCTGCACCTTCTGCTCCTAAAGACTTTGCCCTTATTGCAGTTGTTGCCGGAGATGGACTTGCAGATATCTTCAAATCACAAGGTGTTGACTATGTGATTTCAGGTGGTCAAACAATGAACCCATCAACAGAAGATATTGTTAAGGCTATTGAACAGGTCAATGCTAAGAATGTAATCATCTTGCCAAACAATAAAAACATCTTTATGGCAGCGCAATCAGCTGCTGAAGTAGTAGATGTCAATGCGGCTGTTGTTGAAACACGTACAGTTCCACAAGGATTTACAAGTTTGCTTGCTTTTGATCCTAGCCAAAGTATCGAAGCTAATGTTGAAGCTATGACAGCTAGTCTTTCAGATGTAACAAGTGGTAGCGTGACATTGGCGGTACGTGATACAACTATTGATGGTCTTGAGATTCATGAAAATGATATCCTTGGTATGGTGGATGGTAAGATTCTTGTGTCTACACCAGATATGGACCAAGCCCTTCTTGACACCTTTGACAAGATGATTGACGAAGACAGTGAAATTGTTATGATTTACGTCGGCGAAGAAGGTAATCAAGAACAAGCTCAAGCACTTGCGGAAAAATTGGAAGAGGCTCACGAAGATATCGAAGTTGAAATCTTCCAAGGAGACCAACCAGTTTATCCATACCTCTTCAGTGTTGAATAATCATTTAGGAAGTCTTAGGGCTTCCTTTTTGTTTTGTCAGTTTTGATATAGCAGGTATATCTTTTCGGAATTACAAAAATATTCTGAAAATTCCTTGACATTACTTTCCAAAGTGGTAACATATGTTGTAAGAAATTTTATAGATTGAAGGTAACATCATGAGAAGTGATATGATCAAAGTTGGTGTTGATAAGGCACCAGCACGCGGACTTTTGTATGCGACTGGGCAAGTTAAATCTGCCAATGATATGCAAAAGCCCTTCATTGCTATTTGTAACTCTTATATTGACATTGTTCCAGGGCATGTTCACTTGCGTGAATTAGCAGATATTGCCAAGGAAGCTATCCGTGAGGCTGGCGGTATTCCTTTTGAGTTTAATACCATTGGTGTGGATGATGGGATTGCCATGGGGCATATTGGGATGCGTTACAGTCTTCCATCTCGTGAATTGATTGCCGATTCTGCAGAAACAGTTATTAATGCCCACTGGTTTGACGGGGTTTTCTACATTCCTAACTGTGATAAGATTACACCAGGGATGATTTTGGCGGCTATGCGTACTAATGTGCCAGCAGTATTTTGTTCTGGTGGACCTATGAAGGGTGGCGTTGACATGACTGGTCATCAAGCGACTCTCTCAAGTTTGTTTGAAGCAGTAGGTACTTATCAGGCTGGTGATATGAGCATGGATGAGCTCGATTATTTAGAGAAAAATGCTTGTCCAACTTGTGGTTCATGTTCAGGAATGTTTACCGCTAACTCAATGAACTGTTTGATGGAAGTTTTGGGCCTTGCCCTTCCAGGTAACGGTACTATCCTAGCCGTTTCAGATGAACGTCGTGAATTGGTTCGTCAAGCAGCCACAAAATTGATGGATAACATCAAAAATAATGTTCGCCCACGTGATATTGTGACCAAAGAAGCCATCGATGATGCGTTTGCTCTAGATATGGCCATGGGTGGTTCAACCAATACTGTTCTTCATACTCTTGCTATTGCGCGTGAGGCCGGTATTGACTATGACCTTAAGGACATTAACGAAATTGCCAAGAAGACACCTTATCTCTCTAAAATTGCACCTTCAAGTGTTTACACTATGCATGATGTCCATGAAGCTGGTGGTGTTCCAGCCATTATCAATCAGTTGATTAAAAAAGGAGCCATTAAAGGTGATCGTATTACAGTTACTGGTAAAACTTTGAAAGAAAACGTAGCTGGTGCTGAAATCAAGAATGAAGAAATTATCCATCCAATTGAGCATCCTATCTCACCAGTTGGTGGTTTGTCTATCCTTTACGGAAATATTGCTCAGGATGGAGCTGTTATCAAGGTCGGTGGTGTAGATCCATCTGTTAAAACTTTCCGTGGTAAAGCTATTTGTTGTGATTCACAAGATCAGGCCCTTGAGTTGATTGATAATGGAACAGTTAAGAAGGGCCATGTCGTTGTCATTCGTTACGAAGGTCCTCAGGGTGGACCTGGTATGCCAGAAATGTTGGCACCAACTTCTAAGATTGTCGGACGCGGTCTTGGTAAGGATGTGGCTCTGATTACGGATGGTCGTTTCTCAGGAGCTACTCGTGGTATTGCTATTGGTCACGTTTCTCCAGAAGCAGCAGAAGGTGGTAATATCGCCCTAATCGAAGATGGGGATGAAATCGTGATTGACCTACCAAATCGTACCCTTGATCTGCTTGTCGATGAAGCAACCCTTGAAGAACGCCGCAAACATTTGAAACCTTTCAAATCAAAAATTTCAAGTGGTTGGTTGCGTCGCTATACAGCCTTTGCTAAATCAGCCAATGTCGGCGGGACTTTGATGAGTGACGAAGAATTCGAAGAACGTAAAGCAGAACGTCAAGCACAAGAAAAAAACTAAGAACATTCTTTCCGAAGAGTTTGTGATATTTTTCTCCGAAACCCTTGCAAATTTGGTTAAAAATGTTATCATAGTATACAAGGTTTTGAATTTTTAGACAATTCGAAAAAAACAACTACTAAAGGAGGTCCATGTGAAGAAAATTGAACTTGAAGAAGCACGCTCTGGTGCTGATTTGATTCTAGATACACTTCTTGAACTTGGGATTTCAACTATCTTTGGATATCCTGGCGGAGCGGTTCTTCCTTTGTATGATGCTATTTACAAAAATGACAAGATTAATCATATTTTATCTCGTCATGAGCAAGGAAGTCTGCACGAAGCTGAAGGTTATGCCAAATCAACTGGTAAACTCGGTGTTGCTCTTGTAACGAGTGGTCCTGGTGCCACTAATGCTATTACAGGGATTGCAGATGCTATGAGTGATAGCGTACCTCTCCTAGTTTTTACTGGTCAGGTCGCAACACCAGGTATTGGTAAGGATGCCTTCCAAGAGGCTGACATTGTCGGAATTACCATGCCGATTACAAAATACAATTATCAGATTCGCGATACAGCTGATATTCCTCGTATTATTAGGGAAGCGGTTCATATTGCAACAACTGGCCGACCTGGTCCAGTTGTTATCGACCTCCCTAAAGATGTCGTGGCTAAGGAAACAGCTTTCATCAACGATCCTGAAATTAATCTTCCAAGTTACCAACCGACGCTAAGACCAAACGAAATGCAAATCAAGAAAATCTTGAAGCAGTTGGGTAAAGCTAAGAAGCCGGTTATTGTAGCTGGAGGTGGGGTGTCTTATTCTGAATCTGCTAAGGAGCTAGTTGCTTTTGCAGAACGCTACCAAATCCCAGTTGTTACAAGTCTTTTAGGTCAAGGGACAATTGCTACTAGTCACCCCCTCTTCTTGGGTATGGGTGGTATGCACGGTTCATATGCAGCTAACATTGCTATGACCGATGCTGACTTTATGATTGCCATTGGTTGTCGTTTTGATGACCGTTTGACAGGTAATCCTAAAACATTTGCTAAGAATGCCAAGGTTGTCCATATTGATGTGGATTCAGCTGAGATTGGTAAAATTATTGCAGTGGACCTTCCAGTTGTTGGTGATGCCAAGCAAGCTCTTGAAATGCTCTTAGCAGAACCAGTGGTTAAGAATAACACTGAAAAATGGATTGAAAAAGTTACAAAAGACAAAGAGCGTGTACGTTCTTACGATAAGAAAGAACGTATGGTACAGCCTCAGGCAGTTATCGAGCGTATCGGTGAATTGACTAAGGGTGACGCGGTTGTTGTTACTGACGTTGGTCAACATCAAATGTGGACAGCTCAGTATTATCCATACCAAAATGAGCGTCAATTGGTGACCTCAGGTGGTCTTGGAACAATGGGGTTCGGTGTTCCAGCAGCAATTGGTGCTAAAATTGCTAATCCTGATAAAGAAGTTATCCTCTTTGTTGGTGATGGTGGTTTCCAAATGACGAATCAAGAATTGGCTATCTTAAATATTTACAAGGTGCCAATCAAGGTTGTTATGTTGAATAACCACTCACTTGGTATGGTACGTCAATGGCAAGAGTCCTTCTACGAAGGGCGTACATCAGAGTCTGTCTTTGATACCCTTCCAGATTTCCAATTGATGGCTCAAGCTTACGGCATTGAGTCTTACAAGTTTGATAATCCAGAGACAATTGATCAGGATTTGGAAGTTATCAAGGAAGACGTGCCAATGTTCATCGAGGTGGATATCTCTCGTAAAGAGCATGTCTTGCCAATTGTTCCGGCTGGTAAGAGTAATCACGAAATGTTGGGGGTGAAGTTCAATGCGTAGAATGTTAACAGCTAAACTTCAGAACCGTTCAGGTGTCCTTAACCGCTTCACAGGTGTTCTTTCACGACGTCAAGTTAACATTGAAAGTATCTCTGTAGGGGCTTCTGAGGATCCTAATGTTTCACGTATTACGATTATTATTGATGTGAATACTCAAAATGAAGTGGAACAAATCATCAAACAGCTTAATCGTCAGATTGATGTGATTCGCATCCGTGATATCACGGATCAGCCACACTTGGAACGTGAAGTTATCCTAGTTAAGGTATCAGCACCAACCTCTAAACGTGCTGAAATCCTGGCGATTATTCAACCTTTCCGTGCTTCGGTGGTTGATGTGGCACCAAGCTCTATCACTATCCAGATGACTGGTGATGCTGAAAAGAGCGAGGCGCTTCTACGAGTTATTCGTCCTTACGGAATCAAAAATATCGCTCGTACGGGTGCTACTGGATTTACCCGTGATTAAAAAATCCAACTTAAATTTGTTAACCCAGCCTTAAAAAGGCAATAAATTATTTTTTTAGAAAAGAGACATATTACTATGGCAGTTCAAATGGAATATGAAAAAGACGTAAAAGTAGCAGCACTTGACGGTAAAAAAATCGCCGTTATCGGTTACGGTTCACAAGGTCATGCGCATGCACAAAACTTGCGTGATACAGGTCACGATGTGATCATCGGTGTTCGTCCAGGTAAATCATTTGATAAAGCTAAGGAAGATGGTTTTGATACTTACACAGTAGCAGAAGCAACTAAATTGGCTGATGTTATCATGATCTTGGCTCCAGACGAAATCCAACAAGAACTTTACGAAGCAGAAATTGCTCCAAACCTTGAAGCTGGTAATGCTGTTGGTTTCGCACACGGATTTAACATCCACTTCGAATTCATCAAAGTTCCTAAAGATGTTGATGTCTTCATGTGTGCTCCTAAAGGACCTGGTCACTTGGTACGTCGTACATTTGAAGAAGGTTTTGGTGTTCCTGCACTTTACGCAGTATACCAAGATGCTACAGGTAACGCTAAAGACATCGCTATGGACTGGTGTAAAGGTGTTGGTGCAGCACGTGTTGGTCTTCTTGAAACAACATACAAAGAAGAAACTGAAGAAGATTTGTTTGGTGAACAAGCAGTTCTTTGTGGTGGTTTGACTGCCCTTATCGAAGCTGGTTTTGAAGTCTTGACTGAAGCTGGATATGCTCCAGAATTGGCTTACTTTGAAGTGCTTCACGAAATGAAATTGATCGTTGACTTGATCTACGAAGGTGGATTCAAGAAAATGCGTCAATCAATTTCAAACACTGCTGAATTCGGTGACTACGTATCAGGTCCACGTGTTATCACTGAACAAGTGAAAGAAAATATGAAAGCAGTTCTTGCTGACATCCAAAATGGTAAATTCGCTAACGACTTCGTTAACGACTACAAGGCTGGACGTCCAAAACTTACTGCTTACCGTGAAGAAGCTGCTAACCTTGAAATCGAAAAAGTTGGTGCTGAATTGCGTAAAGCAATGCCATTCGTTGGTCAAAACGACGACGACGCATTCAAAATCTATAACTAATGTGATAGTCTCGAAAACCAGCCTAGTGCTGGTTTTTTGTGTTCTGAAGAGAGTAGTTGGGAATCAATCCTACTGCTCTTTTTGGTAAAAAAAAACTCACTCCATTAAGGAGTGAGAATAGCCATAAATTAGTAAGTCAAGACAAAGTTTTTCTTCTTACCACGACGGATAACAGTAATTTCATTATCAATTTTATCTGTGTCTGAGAGAGTGTAATCCAAGTCTTGTACACGTTCACCGTTGATGTAGATAGCGCCGTTTTGGACATCTTCACGTGCTTGACGTTTAGATGGTGAAATTTTTGCATTGACGAGAAGTTCAACGATGTTCAGATTTTCATCTGCTGAAATTTCATATGTTGGGACACCGTTGAGGGCAACTTTAAGGTCGCGTGCTGAGAGAGCTTTAAGGTTACCAGCGAAGAGTTGTTCAGTGATGTGAACAGCTTGTTCGTAAGCTTCTTTACCGTGAACCAAAGTAACAACCTCACGAGCCAAAACCTTTTGTGCCAAACGTTGGTGACGAGCTTGGTCAAATTCTTTACCGATCTCTTCGATTTCTTCAAGTGACAAGAAAGTGAAAATCTTCAAGAAGCGAACAGCGTCATCATCCATAACGTTGAGCCAGAATTGGTACATTTCGTAAGGTGTTGTTTTAGTAGCATCAAGCCAGACAGCGTTACCTTCAGATTTACCGAATTTTTTACCAGTTGAATCTGTGATAAGTGGTACAGTGATGACATGTCCAGATTTATCTGCTTTACGACGCAAGAGCTCAGTACCTGCTGTCATGTTACCCCATTGGTCAGAACCACCAATTTGGAGGGTTACGCCGTACTTATCGTTGAGTTCATAGAAATCGTAACCTTGCATGATTTGGTAGGCAAACTCAGTGTAAGAGATACCTGTTTCGATACGTTTCTTAACAGATTCCTTACTCATCATGTAGTTAACCGTGAAGTATTTACCTACGTCACGCAAGAAATCAATGAAGCTGACTGAACCAAACCAGTCATAGTTGTTGACCATAACGGCCTTGTTGTCACCATTTTCAAAATCAAGGAAACGAGAGAGTTGTCCTTGGATTTTTTCAACCCAACCTTCAACAGTTTCTTTGGTTTGCAGGCTACGTTCAGCATCTTTAAATGATGGGTCACCAATCAAACCTGTTGCACCACCAACGAGGGCGTAAGGTTTGTGTCCAGCCAATTGAAGTCGGCGACTTGTAAGGATAGCGACAAGGTGTCCAAGGTGGAGACTGTCTGCTGTTGGGTCATAACCAGTGTAGTATGAGACTGGTCCCTCTTCAAAGGCTTTTACAAGGGCTTCTTCATCAGTGGTTTGAAAAATCAAGCCACGTGCTTTTAGTTCTTCAAAAATTGTCATGATATTCTCCAGTAAAGTATATTCTGCACCATTATACCAAAAGAAAGCAACCCTATGCAAGCTTTGTCAAAGTTTGTTATAATAGGCTTTGAGGTATTTCTATGAATTTTGAAAAAATAATAAATTATTTTAGGCGACTAGGGCAGACTATTCGTACAAAGTTCGCTGGTTCTAGGTCTAAAAGAGGAGATAAATCTTTTAAAGAAAGGAAAGCTACGACTGGATCTAAGTGGAATCGTAAGCAAGCACGTAAGTCGCCTGAGGATGGGATGACACTCTTAGACATGGGTGATGTTTTCTTAAAAACCTTAAAGCTCTTGTCTGATTTCTTTTATGTGGTTATTATCGTTCTTACCTTATTCGGTGCAGGAATTGGTTTGGGTTATCTGGGGAGTCAAATTGAGTCTGTTCCGTCGATTAAGGACAAAACCTTGTTGAATCAGATTAGTGAGGTTAGTTTGGTATCTTCGATGAGCTATTCCGATTCCAAGAAGATTGCGGATATTGATACTGACTTGCTGAGAACACCTATTGAGAGTGATGCTATTTCTAACAATGTCAAAAATGCCATCATTGCGACTGAGGATGAAAATTTTAAGAAGCATAAGGGTGTTGTACCAAAGGCAGTTTTTAGGGCTTTGGTGTCATCAGTTTTGGGGGTTGGCTCTTCAAGTGGTGGTTCGACGCTAACGCAGCAGTTAATCAAGCAACAGGTAACAGGCGATGCGCCAACCTTTAAACGTAAGGCGGCAGAGATTATCTATGCCTTACAATTGGAGCGTCGCGCTTCTAAAAATGAAATTTTAACCGATTATCTGAATGTTTCTCCTTTTGGACGTAACAACAAGGGGAAAAATATTGCTGGTATTGAGGAGGCTGCTCAAGGTATCTTTGGGGTATCTGCAGCGGATTTGACAGTTCCTCAGGCGGCCTATCTGGCAGGTTTGCCACAGAGCCCGATTGTCTACTCACCTTATACAGCTGACGGTCAATTAAAAAATGCAGAGGATCTTTCTTATGGCTTAGCACGTCAGCAAGATGTACTCTACAATCTTTATCGCGGTGGCTATCTAGATAAGTCGCAGTATGAAAGCTATAAGGATTATGATATCACTAAAGATTTCAAGACTGGTGAGAAGTCTGATGCCGTAAGTCATGACTATTTGTACTATTCTGTCATGTCTGAGGCTCAGGATGTCATGTATGATTATCTCGTTAAACGTGACAAGGTATCGAGTCAAGAGTTGAAAAATGATAAGACCAAGGAAAGCTATCGTGAGAGGGCCCTACAAGAGCTACAAACCGGTGGCTACAGCGTTAAGACAACTATTGATAATGCAGTTTATAATGCGATGCAAGATGCTGCGAGTCAATATGGTGGCCTCCTCGACCAAGGTGGAAATAGTGGAGTTGAAGTCGGAAATGTGCTCATGGATAATGCGACTGGAGCAATTCTAGGATTTGTTGGTGGCCGTAGTTACGAAAATAATCAAAATAACCATGCCTTTGATACGGCACGCTCCCCAGGCTCATCTATTAAGCCTATTATTGCTTATGGAATTGCTATTGATCAAGGTTTGATGGGTAGCTCAAGTATCCTTTCTAACTATCCAACTAATTTTACGGGTGGAACGCCTATTCTCCATGATGGTGATAAGGGTACAGCTATGATGAACCTACAAGAGGCACTCAATACCTCGTGGAATATTCCAGCCTTTTGGACATATCAAATGCTTCAACGTCATGATGTTGACGTTGAGGGTTACATGACCAAGATGGGTTATAAGATTGCTAACTACAATATCGAGAGTTTACCTCTTGGCGGGGGAATTGAAACCACGGTTGCCCAGCAAGTAAATGCCTATCAGATGCTTTCAAATGGTGGCGTCTATGAGAAGGGTCATATGATTGATAGTATTACTGACCGGACTGGCGAAGTTATCTATCAGCATAAATCTGAAGGGGTTCAAGTCTTTTCAAGAGCTACGGCTAGCATCATGGATAACCTGCTCAAGGAAGTTGTGGTTAAGGGAGCGACAACTCAATTTCATTCTGAATTGAAAAATGTCAATGGTGCAGCAGCCTCAGCTGACTGGATGGGTAAAACAGGAACGACAGATAACTTTGCGGATGCTTGGTTGATCGTCTCAACGCCTGGTATTACTCTTGGAGGTTGGGCTGGTTATGACAATAATACACCAACTAATTCTAAAACGGGTTACACCTACAATGCGCAATATATGGCTCGTTTAACTTCCGCCATTTACAATGCCAATCCAGGTATTTTTAAAACGGGAGATAAGTTTAATATCGATTCAAGTGCTATTAAGGCAAGTGTGCTCAAATCAACAGGTCTTAAACCAGCAACAGTGTCTGTCAATGGTCGTAATGTTTCTGTAAGTGGTGAAATGGTTGATACTTATTGGGCTAAAAATGGGCCTGGAGATACAACCTACAAATTTGCTATTGGTGGAACTGACAGTGACTATCAAAAAGCCTGGTCTAGCATTCTTGGAGGGCATTAGGAATTCCCAAGAAAACTTGCAAAAAAGCAAAAAATTAGGTATAATATAGACAACTATTTGTCGTCTTACTTGGTTGAAATATTGTCCAATCAAGAGATACAGCAGTTAAATCAACGTTTTTTCGGTCAGATTTAGCTGCTATTTTTGTGCTTATTTTTAGGATTTTCAAGTGTTGTAACGCATATTTAAAGGTTCTAAAAATTCACAAACTAAGTTTTTTGCTTATCCTTAATCAGATAAGTGGATGTTAGTGTTTAATCACTTGTTAATGGGACAAGCAACTGAACAAGGAAGAAGACAAATATTTAAAGTGCACGACTTGCAAAGCAAGTCTCGAATGTAGAAAAGGAGTAGAAGACTTGGCAGGACATGACGTTCAATACGGGAAACATCGTACCCGTCGTAGTTTTTCAAGAATCAAAGAAGTTCTTGATTTACCAAACTTGATTGAAATCCAAACGGATTCATTCAAAGAATTCTTGGATACTGGTCTTAAAGAGGTTTTTGAGGATGTACTTCCTATCTCAAACTTCACAGACACTATGGAATTGGAATTCGTTGGTTACGAATTGAAAGAGCCTAAGTATACACTTGAAGAAGCTCGTATCCACGATGCATCATACTCAGCACCTATCTTTGTGACTTTCCGTCTTATTAACAAAGAAACTGGTGAAATCAAAACTCAGGAAGTCTTCTTCGGAGATTTCCCTATTATGACTGAGATGGGTACTTTCATCATCAATGGTGGTGAACGTATTATCGTTTCTCAGTTGGTGCGCTCACCTGGTGTTTACTTTAACGATAAGGTTGATAAAAACGGTAAAGTGGGTTATGGATCAACAGTTATCCCTAACCGTGGGGCATGGCTTGAGCTTGAAACAGATTCAAAAGACATCGCCTACACTCGTATCGACCGTACACGTAAGATTCCATTCACAACGCTTGTGCGTGCGCTTGGATTCTCAGGTGATGACGAAATTGTTGATATCTTTGGTGATAGCGAGTTGGTTCGTAACACCATTGAAAAAGATATCCACAAAAACCCAGCAGATTCACGTACTGATGAGGCGCTTAAAGAAATTTATGAACGTCTTCGTCCAGGTGAACCAAAAACTGCCGACAGCTCACGTAGCTTGCTTGTAGCTCGTTTCTTTGATCCACGTCGTTATGACTTGGCTGCTGTTGGTCGTTACAAAGTCAACAAAAAACTTAACATCAAGACACGTCTTTTGGGACAAACAATTGCTGAAAACTTGGTAGATCCTGAAACAGGTGAAATCCTTGTTGAAGCTGGCACTGAAATGACACGTGATGTGATTGATTCAATCGCAGAATACTTGGATGGTGATTTGAACAAATTTGTATACACACCAAACGATTATGCGGTGGTTACAGAACCTGTTGTTCTTCAAAAATTCAAGGTTGTTGCACCAAATGATCCAGACCGTGTGGTTACAATTGTTGGTAATGCCAACCCAGATGACAAAGTTCGTGCTTTGACAACAGCGGATATCTTGGCTGAAATGAGCTACTTCCTCAACCTTGCTGAAGGTATCGGTAAAGTTGACGATATCGACCACCTTGGTAACCGTCGTATCCGTGCTGTTGGTGAATTGCTTGCTAACCAATTCCGTATTGGTTTGGCTCGTATGGAACGTAACGTACGTGAGCGTATGTCAGTTCAAGATAACGAAGTCTTGACACCACAACAAATCATCAATATTCGCCCTGTAACTGCAGCTGTTAAAGAATTCTTCGGTTCTTCACAGTTGTCACAGTTCATGGACCAACACAACCCATTGTCAGAGTTGTCACACAAACGTCGTTTGTCAGCCTTGGGACCTGGTGGTTTGACACGTGACCGTGCCGGATATGAAGTTCGTGACGTGCACTACACGCACTACGGTCGTATGTGTCCAATTGAAACACCTGAAGGACCTAACATCGGTTTGATCAATAACTTGTCTTCATACGGACACCTTAACAAGTATGGTTTTATTCAAACACCATATCGTAAGGTTGACCGTGCAACTGGTAAAGTAACCAACGAAGTAGTTTGGTTGACTGCCGATGAAGAAGATGAGTACACAGTTGCTCAGGCTAACTCTAAATTGAACGAAGATGGAACATTTGCAGAAGAAATCGTTATGGGTCGTCATCAAGGTAATAACCAAGAGTACCCATCACACCTTGTAGATTTCGTGGATGTTTCTCCTAAACAGGTAGTTGCCGTTGCGACAGCATGTATTCCTTTCTTGGAAAACGATGACTCTAACCGTGCCCTCATGGGTGCCAACATGCAACGTCAGGCTGTGCCTTTGATTGACCCTAAAGCACCTTATGTTGGTACTGGTATGGAATATCAAGCTGCCCACGATTCAGGAGCTGCAGTTATCGCTCAACACGATGGTAAAGTTGTCTACTCTGATGCTGATAAAGTTGAAGTTCGTCGTGAAGATGGTTCTCTTGATGTTTATACTATTCAAAAATTCCGTCGTTCAAACTCAGGTACTGCCTACAACCAACGTACTTTGGTTAAGGTTGGCGATATTGTTGAAAAAGGTGACTTTATCGCTGACGGTCCATCTATGGAAGGTGGAGAAATGGCCCTCGGTCAAAACCCTATCGTCGCTTACATGACATGGGAAGGTTACAACTTCGAGGATGCCGTTATCATGAGTGAGCGTCTTGTGAAAGATGACGTTTATACCTCTGTTCACTTGGAAGAATTCGAATCAGAAACACGTGATACAAAGCTTGGGCCTGAAGAAATTACACGTGAATTGCCAAACGTTGGTGAAGAAGCCCTCAAAGACCTTGACGAAATGGGTATTATCCGTATCGGTGCTGAGGTTAAAGAAGGTGACATTCTTGTTGGTAAGGTAACACCTAAGGGTGAAAAAGACCTTTCTGCTGAAGAACGTCTTCTCCACGCTATCTTTGGTGATAAATCTCGTGAAGTACGTGATACATCACTCCGTGTACCTCACGGTGGTGATGGTGTCGTTCGTGATGTTAAAATCTTCACACGTGCAAACGGTGATGAATTGCAATCAGGTGTTAACATGCTTGTTCGTGTTTACATCGCTCAAAAACGTAAGATCAAGGTCGGAGATAAGATGGCCGGTCGTCACGGTAACAAAGGGGTTGTTTCTCGTATTGTTCCTGTTGAAGACATGCCTTATCTTCCAGACGGTACACCAGTTGATATCATGTTGAACCCTCTTGGGGTGCCATCACGTATGAATATCGGTCAGGTTATGGAACTTCACCTTGGTATGGCTGCTCGTAACTTGGGTATCCACATCGCAACACCAGTCTTTGACGGGGCAAGCTCAGAAGACCTCTGGGATACTGTTCGTGAAGCAGGTATGGATAGTGATGCTAAGACAATCCTTTACGATGGACGTACAGGTGAACCATTTGATAACCGTGTGTCAGTTGGTGTCATGTACATGATCAAACTTCACCACATGGTTGATGATAAACTTCACGCTCGTTCAGTAGGTCCTTACTCACTTGTTACCCAACAACCTCTTGGTGGTAAAGCACAATTTGGTGGACAACGTTTCGGTGAGATGGAGGTTTGGGCCCTTGAAGCTTATGGTGCATCAAATATCCTTCAAGAAATCTTGACTTACAAGTCAGATGACGTTAACGGACGTTTGAAAGCCTATGAAGCTATCACTAAAGGTAAACCAATTCCAAAACCAGGTGTACCAGAATCATTCCGAGTACTTGTTAAAGAATTGCAATCACTTGGTCTTGATATGCGTGTCCTTGATGAGGATGACTACGAAGTTGAATTGCGTGATCTTGATGAAGGTGAAGACGACGATGTCATGCACGTTGATGATCTTGAAAAAGCACGTGTACAACAAGCCAAAGAAGCAGCTGAATTAGAAAAAGCTAAAGAAGAAGCTTCAGATAAAACAGAATAAAATAAGCTTTAGGGAGGGAGTTCACTCTCTCTGCTAAGGTAGCTGATAAAGGTGAGAATAGCGCTGCTATTGTCAATAGAACAAAAGAAAGGTAATACTAGTGGTTGACGTAAATCGATTTAAAAGTATGCAAATCACACTAGCTTCACCAACTAAGGTCCGTTCATGGTCTTATGGTGAAGTTAAGAAACCTGAAACAATCAACTACCGTACGCTCAAACCAGAACGCGAAGGTCTCTTCGACGAAGTGATCTTTGGTCCTACTAAAGACTGGGAATGTGCGTGTGGAAAATACAAACGTATCCGTTATAAAGGTATCGTTTGTGACCGCTGTGGTGTTGAAGTAACACGTGCTAAGGTTCGCCGTGAACGTATGGGTCACATCGAGTTGAAAGCACCAGTATCACACATCTGGTACTTCAAGGGAATCCCTTCTCGTATGGGATTGACTTTGGACATGAGCCCTCGTGCGCTTGAAGAAGTTATCTACTTCGCAGCTTACGTGGTTATCGATCCAAAGGAAACACCACTTGAACCAAAATCTCTCTTGACAGAACGTGAATATCGTGAAAAATTGCAAGAGTATGGACATGGTTCATTTGTCGCTAAAATGGGTGCAGAAGCTATCCAAGATCTCTTGAAACAAGTGGATTTGGAAGCTGAAATTGCTGAACTCAAAGAAGAGTTGAAGACCGCAACTGGTCAAAAACGTGTTAAAGCTGTTCGTCGTTTGGACGTTCTTGATGCCTTCTATAAGTCTGGTAACAAACCAGAATGGATGGTTCTTAACATTTTGCCAGTATTGCCACCAGACCTTCGTCCAATGGTTCAATTGGATGGTGGACGTTTTGCGGCATCAGACTTGAACGATCTTTATCGTCGTGTTATTAACCGTAACAACCGTTTGGCTCGTTTGCTTGAATTGAATGCCCCAGGTATTATCGTGCAAAACGAAAAACGTATGTTGCAAGAAGCGGTAGATGCCCTTATCGATAATGGACGTCGTGGTCGTCCAATCACTGGACCAGGTAGTCGTCCACTTAAATCTTTGAGCCACATGCTTAAAGGTAAACAAGGTCGTTTCCGTCAAAACTTGCTTGGTAAACGTGTTGACTTCTCTGGACGTTCCGTTATCGCCGTTGGTCCAACACTTAAAATGTACCAATGTGGTGTGCCACGTTTGATGGCCATCGAACTTTTCAAACCATTTGTGATGCGTGAAATCGTTGCGCGTGAATACGCAGGTAACGTGAAAGCCGCTAAACGTATGGTTGAACGTGGTGATGAACGTATTTGGGATATTCTTGAAGATGTTATCAAGGAACACCCAGTACTTCTTAACCGCGCACCTACCCTCCACCGTTTGGGTATCCAGGCCTTTGAACCTGTCTTGATTGATGGTAAGGCCCTTCGTCTTCACCCATTGGTATGTGAGGCCTACAATGCCGACTTTGACGGTGACCAAATGGCCATCCACGTTCCATTGTCTGAAGAAGCTCAAGCTGAAGCACGTTTGCTCCTTCTTGCGGCTGAACATATCCTTAACCCTAAAGACGGTAAACCGGTCGTAACGCCATCTCAGGATATGGTTCTTGGTAACTACTACTTGACTATGGAAGAAGAAGGCCGTGAGGGTGAAGGTATGGTCTTCAAGGATATTGATGAGGCAGTTATGGCTTATCGTAATGGTTATGTTCACTTGCATAGCCGTGTAGGTATTGCAGTAGACAGCATGCCTGATAAACCTTGGAAAGAAAACCAACTTCACAAGATTTTGGTTACAACTGTTGGTAAGATTCTCTTTAACTCAATCATCCCAGCAGAAATTCCATATCTTCAAGAAACAACAAATGAGAACTTGACAGATAGTACACCAGATAAGTACTTCCTTGAACCAGGTCAAGATATCCAAACAGTAATTGATAGTTTGGAAATTAATGCACCGTTCAAGAAGAAAAATCTTGGTAACATCATTGCTGAAACCTTCAAACGTCTTCGTACGACTGAAACATCAGCCTTCCTTGACCGTTTGAAAGACCTTGGGTACTACCACTCAACACTTGCTGGTTTGACAGTGGGTATCGCCGATATCCCAGTTATCGATAACAAACAAGAAATTATCGATGCTGCTCACCACCGTGTTGAAGAAATTAACAAGGCCTTCCGTCGTGGTTTGATGACAGATGATGACCGTTATGTTGCTGTTACAACAACATGGCGTGAAGCGAAAGAAGCCCTTGAAAAACGTCTGATTGAGACACAAGATTCTAAGAACCCAATCGTTATGATGATGGACTCAGGAGCTCGTGGTAACATCTCTAACTTCTCTCAACTTGCCGGTATGCGTGGTTTGATGGCCGCTCCTAACGGACGTATCATGGAATTGCCTATCCTTTCAAACTTCCGTGAAGGTTTGAGCGTTTTGGAAATGTTCTTCTCTACTCACGGTGCGCGTAAAGGTATGACCGATACGGCCCTTAAGACAGCCGACTCAGGTTACCTTACTCGTCGTTTGGTTGACGTTGCCCAAGATGTTATCATTCGTGAAGATGACTGTGGAACAGACCGAGGTCTTCTTATCCGTGCGATTACTGATGGTAAAGAAGTGACGGAAACACTTGAAGAACGTCTTCAAGGTCGTTACACTAAGAAATCAGTTAAGAATCCTACAACAGGTGAAGTAATCGTAGGTCCAGATACTTTGATTACTGAAGACATGGCTGCTGCTATTGTCAATGCTGGTGTTGAAGAAGTAACTATCCGTTCAGTCTTTACATGTAACACACGTCACGGTGTCTGCCGTCACTGTTACGGTATCAACTTGGCAACAGGTGATGCGGTTGAAGTTGGTGAAGCAGTTGGTACTATCGCCGCTCAATCTATCGGGGAACCTGGTACACAGCTTACTATGCGTACCTTCCACACCGGTGGGGTAGCCTCAAACACCGATATCACACAGGGTCTTCCACGTATCCAGGAAATCTTTGAAGCACGTAACCCTAAAGGGGAAGCGGTTATCACTGAAGTTAAGGGTACTGTTATTGAAATCGAAGAAGATGCTGCAACACGTACTAAGAAAGTCTTCGTTCAAGGTAAGACTGGAATGGGTGAATACGTTGTTCCATTTACAGCTCGTATGAAAGTTGAAGTTGGTGACGAAGTACACCGTGGTGCGGCCTTGACAGAAGGTTCAATCCAACCTAAACGTCTCCTTGAAGTACGTGATACCTTGTCAGTTGAAACTTATCTTCTTGCAGAAGTACAAAAAGTTTACCGTAGCCAAGGGGTAGAAATCGGTGACAAACACGTCGAAGTAATGGTTCGTCAAATGCTTCGTAAAGTACGTGTTATGGATCCAGGTGATACAGATCTCCTTCCAGGTACACTTATGGACATTTCTGACTTCACAGATGCTAACAAGGATATTGTTATCTCTGGTGGTGTTCCTGCAACATCTCGTCCAGTCCTTCTTGGTATTACGAAAGCCTCACTTGAAACAAATTCATTCTTGTCAGCGGCTTCCTTCCAAGAAACAACACGTGTGCTTACAGATGCAGCTATCCGTGGTAAGAAAGACCATCTCCTTGGTCTTAAAGAAAATGTTATCATTGGTAAGACTATTCCTGCTGGTACAGGTATGGCTCGTTACCGTAACATTGAACCACTTTCAGTTAACGAAGTTGAAGTTATTGAAAATATTGCTGTTGATGAAGCAATTGTGGAATCATCTGAAGACTAAAACGAAAGGCTCTTTGTCAACTGTAGTGGGTGACGAAAAG
>NZ_KV809576.1:0-255 GCF_001812625.1 Streptococcus sp. HMSC064H09 | reverse complement strand
GGGCGAACAGCCCAACCCTTGGGACCGACTACAGCCCCAGGATGCGACGAGCCGACATCGAGGTGCCAAACCTCCCCGTCGATGTGAACTCTTGGGGGAGATAAGCCTGTTATCCCCAGGGTAGCTTTTATCCGTTGAGCGATGGCCCTTCCATGCGGAACCACCGGATCACTAAGCCCGACTTTCGTCCCTGCTCGAGTTGTAGCTCTCGCAGTCAAGCTCCCTTATACCTTTACACTCTGCGAATGATTTCCA
>NZ_KV809575.1:0-9739 GCF_001812625.1 Streptococcus sp. HMSC064H09 | reverse complement strand
AAAAAAGTGTCCAAGCCACTAAAAATCTTTATTCATTTTTTATTTTTAGTGATGACAGACAATAGCTAGCAAGGGAGTCGAACCCTTATAAACCGTTCTAGCTACACGCCTAGTGCATAAGCTTTATACAAGGCTTTTTTGACCGTGGTCTTCTCACGTCCTACCTTGCCTTTAGTTCGGTACTCAAGCATAATTCGATCAGCATCATCATCCAGTCTATCGGGCCAGTCGTAGTTATTGAAAACATAACTAGCGATTTTGCTGAATAGTTCTCTGGAAAGTAGCCCTTCCATTTGAATTGTTTTTAAAGGCGTTAGGGCAGCCTTCTCTAAATAACACTGATTGATGGCGTTTTGGACTTTGTTAGCTTTCTTCTTATCGCAATCCTTGACGCTTCTAATATAGCTATTTAGGTCGTTAGGGTGTTCCTTGCGTAGTTCTTCCACTTCCTTACAAAATCGTTTAAACAGTCCCTCTGGCAGTCCTGCGTTGGTTTTCTCCAACAGCGGGCGCGTGGTTTGCCCTCTTGTGTAATTAGTAGACAGATAGTCTTGAAGGTCGTTGAACAATTCGTCAGAAATAATGCCTTCTAATCTGTCGACAGTCGCTGGTGATATCCTCGCACGCTCCACCACTGCACTATTGAATGCTTGATATATGATGCGAGCTTGTAACTCACTGCATTGTTTCACATCTTGAAAGAACTGCTTATAAGAGCCTTTTTTGTGTGCTTTTCTAAGTGCTTCATGCTCACTGACTAAGCGCTGATATAATTCTGGTGTCAGCCCGGAATATTTGTAGGTTTTGCTCATGAGCCACGTCCTCTTAAATAGCTAGGGATATCATCCCCGACGTTAATAGCATCGTATTGTTCCTTGCTAACCAAGAATTTACCGTAAGCACCACAATCAATAGTGTAGAGCTTCCCGACCATAGATTTGCCGGTTACCTTGCCATGTAATTCAACGGCATTGTCAGCTTTATGGATAACCACTGTCTCGATAGGTCGGTTGACCACTCGCATGACCGTTACCACGTTGATTGCTAGTGAAATTACAAGTAAAATCGTCGCTATCGTTAAATCTTTATGTTTCATAGATACCTCGCTATTTCCTTGATAACATTGACCGTCACACTATTTCCTGCCTGCTTATAGAGTTGACTGTTGCTATTTACTTCTTGCGCTTTGTCAAACGCCCAATCTGGAAAACCTTGCAATCTCCAACACTCTCTAGGTGTTAGCTTGCGAATGCGAAAGTTAGGAGTTACCACACCTTGACTATCACCAGTTACCAGTGTGTTAGCGATACCTTCACCAACTCGCCCTCTGCGTGTTTTAGAGTTTGGATGTGACAGGTTAACACTATCCCCCACGCTTGCTTCAGCGTATCCTTGCTTAGTCGCTTCACGGACACGGATTTTGGGTTCTAATCCGCCGCTTTGCATCGTTCTTATTGTTGGTGATATACCATCTGTTTCGTAAACCACTCCACTTTGATTGAAGTTGGGCTGTAATACTCCATATTTTTTAATTTCATTCGGTATAGCAACTTGTTTAGGTTCTTTGTAGTCGGATGCTGTTAGAGTTCCCACAATCCCTTCAGGGTCATGCACTATGTCTCTAGTCCCTTGAGCTGTTCCGTTAGGGTTTTTAGTGTTTCCTAAAATATTGATTCCTAACCGTTCAGCACTAGATTTTTCGTCTTTTCCTCCGATAGGAAAAACTTTTCGTCCACGTTGTCCTCTAAAATGTCCGATAATGAACACACGCTCCCGATTTTGTGGTACTCCGAAATCTTTGCTGTTAAGCACTTGCCATTCCACATCATACCCGAGTTCATCCAACGCTGAGAGGATGACCTCAAAGGTATTTCCTCTGTCGTGGTTAAGGAGTCCTTTGACATTTTCAAGGAACAGATACTTAGGTTTGAGTATAGCGGCGAATCTTGCGATTTCAAAGAAGAGAGTTCCTCGAGTATCTTCGAATCCTCTTCGATGTCCTGCAATGCTGAAAGCTTGGCACGGAAAACCTCCGCAAATTGCGTCAACGTGTCCGATTGCTCTGATTTCGTCATCTGTGACTTGTGTGATGTCATGTAATTCTATTTCTCCTTCAGTATTATGAATTGCCTTGTAACTTGCTCTAGCAAATTTGTCGATTTCACAGAATGCTACACATTCATGACCGGCGCTCTCCATTCCAAAACGAAAACCACCGATACCTGCGAATAAGTCAATGAATTTCAAAGATCTTCCTCCTTAACGAATGTGCCATTAATCATTTTTCCATTTCTATTTTTAATCTCTTCATACGCAATACCGAGACACTCAGTCACATCAAGGTCTAACTGGTGAGCTAACACGATAATCGTGACTAGCGTGTCACCGATTGCATCCTTCAACGCTGCTTGCGGCTCTGTGAATTTTGTCGGTTTCAAGAGTACATCCCGAATTTCTCCCACTTCTTCAGTCACACGCATCCACTGAATCTTTGGGTCAGCTTGTTTTAACCCACGGTTATCTGCCCAATGGTTGATTTTATTTATTAGATTGTTCATCCGTTACCTCCGTTACTTCAACGCCTTCACAGTTAAATACCCATTCAAAGCCGTTAGACTCTAGCTCTTTGCGGGTGTGGTGTGCTCGAAATCTTTCAAGTTCTGTTTTCGATGCAAAAAGCCATCTTTGAGTGTTTGTATCTCGATTGAGGTATTTACTGTATCCACCAATCCCTTTAATCCGAACCGTATACCTAGGCTCTTTCTCGACCTCATACCCGAACTGGTGCATGTTGACGAGGGTTTTGATTGCTTCGTTTTTTGTATCATCAAACCATTTATAGAAATCTGAATTTCTTTCTTCATCTCCCCAATACCTAATCAAATAGTATATTTCACTATTTAAATTATATTTATGTTCCTCATACCAATCTGCCACATATTGTGGAACGACTGGTTTCGGGAAGAATGAGTCATATAGGTCTTCTGCGTACGATACAGAAATCTTCCCTACCTTCGATAGCGTTTGTATTGCTTCTTGTCTAGTCATCAATTTCCTCCATTTCAACCTTGTATTTTCTTGCATTGCGATATTTAACACCTCACAAACGGTGTAATTCATTAATCGCATCGTTCTTGTTGTTGAAGATATGCTCACTGTCTTCCATATTGTCGTAGTAAACTATAACTTTGTATTTCATATCATCCCTCGGTTCTGTCCCCATAGATTACTGTGGCAGTATATTTAACGTAGTCGTTGCCATCTTCCCAATCTGCGGTTAGTCTTACATCTATCAGTTCCTTGTTGTAGCCTTCTATCCAGGCGTTAATTTCTTCGTCAAGCGTGTCAGTGTCATATAGTTTGTCAAAAAATTTCACTTTGCGTTTCATATTTCTAATTCCCATAGTTATCGGTTCCGGTCCTTCTCTGAAAACCTTTGCCGGATTCTTTGCTATAAATTGCCTTAGCCATTGCATAACTCGACCATCTTCCTTAACAAATCTTCATCCGGCAACTGTTCTAGTGTCAGAATGCGATTGAGCTTTTTAACGTCGATACCTAGCTTGATGCTGATAAGCTTCATATCCTTGCGGTTGTTCCAAAACCATCTCGAAAATTCTTGTGTCTGATCTAATACGCTGGTTTGTCCATAGTTTCCCGGTGCATATACACCAACCAACTTGTCCTTATATCTGCTATTCATTCGAGCTCCTTGATTTCAAATTCAATGCGTGGATTAGGACTGTACTTCTTACGAGCACTTAACTCACAAACAATACTGTCATCCGTCCAGACGATACCCTTCTTATCAACTTTGTTGTAACCAGCTTTTGAGATACTGTCAAAGAGCGATTTGACCAGATTATCAACATCTGGAGTTTTCGCATGCCAAAGCGTTTCAGACATAAAACTCTTGAATGCGTCCCACGTTTTAGCTCTAGCTTTTGGCGTGGGCTTTTTTGATACATTAAGCGGGGCCTTCATATAAAAAACGACATCTACTGAAATCGGACCGTCAAAGAATTGCCCATCATATTCTTGCTCAATAAGTTGCGAACATTGACGACGCCATGCCTTCATTTTAGAGTCTTCGTAAGTCCCGAACTTGCTAAATCGTGGCCTTGTTTGTGGTTTAGGCTCGATGTTTAAAATCATTTTCATGTTTTCACCAAATTAGAAGGGTAAATCGTCACTAGTGATGTCCATTGGGCTACTGTTCCCGTATGGGCTGCTATCCCTTGCAAAGTTTGGCCCTTGTTGTTGTGGCGCTTGTTGCCCGTAAGGTCCCACATAGCCGTTGTCATTACCAAACGCTCCCGATGTATTGCCTTGATTAGCATTACTGCCTTCACGCGCCGCACGGCTTTCCAACATTTGAAAGTTCTCAGCGACCACCTCAGTGACATACACCCGTTGACCTTGCTGATTCTCATAGCTACGGGTCTGAATGCGTCCAGTGATTCCAATCAAAGCGCCTTTTTTAGCCCAATTAGCCAAATTCTCAGCTTGCTGACGCCAGATAACGCAATTGATAAAGTCTGTTTCACGCTCACCGTTAGCATCTTTGAAGGTACGGTTAACCGCAAGACTAAATGTAGCTACTGCGATGTTACTGGTTGTGTATTTAAGTTCTGGGTCTCTTGTTAATCTTCCAACAAGACAGACTGAATTAATCATAGTTTTCTCTCCTTCTATTCACGATTTAGTAAATCGTCCAGTGTGGGTTTAGATTTTGGTCTTGACATTAACTTAAATGTATTTTCAATTCTTCTTCGGTCATACTAGCTATGTTTTGATAGCCGCTGACAGTGTAGTTTTGTTTGTATTCCCAACCGTTTTCGCTAAGTAAACGTTTAAATCTGTCTTTATCGTCTGAATCTTCAAAGTAGACTTCAAGCGTCATTTTTTGGCGATAACGTTTTGATTCTGGAATGTTAGCTTCTTCAATTGTTGGCGTATTTTCGATAATTTCGCCTGTTTCTGAATCAACAACTAATGCCGTTGGTGCTGTTTCTACTATTTTTTCTTTTTGCTTTTGCAATTCAGCTTGTCGTAGCGCTGCTTGTTCCTGTCTTTGGCGTTCAGCTTCTTGTTTTTGTAATTCAAAAGCATGGTCTGAACGAATCTGATCTAACACCTCTGCTAATGTCAGATTTTGAAGCATACGGATATACGGTTGGTCGGTCATTCCGTACTCTGAACAAAGTCCAGATATGGATTGAGTGGCTTTTTTAAATTCCTCTTGTTTTTGATATTCAAAGGTAACCATGTCGTCTAACGCCTTCATAGTCGCTTTTTTAAGAGTTACACCGTCAGCCATAAAATCGCCATTTTTGAGGTATTCCGTTGCTTTTCCGTCAAAAATGCGAGGATCAATCATATATTCGCTGGCTTTGTTAGCTAAATAACTTTTAACCGTGTCCAATCTCAGTGCTTTTTGATGATTTTCAAACTCTTTCACATCATTTGCAATTTGGTTGATAATGTTTTTAAGAGGTTTCTCTGTTTCCTTGATATATTTTTCAAAATCCGTCGCTGGTTTTGATAACTCATTCTTGATTTTGATACGTTCGTCTGAAATTTGCTTGGTTAATTTTCGTAATTCAGCCAAGACTTTCTTGTCGTCTTTGATAGTTCCAGCGGTGACTGTGTAATTTTGATACTTAGCAACTACATCAGCAATGCCTTTTTCAAAAACCTCTTGCCCTACAATCTCAACTTTGGCTTGTTCAATATTAACTTGTAATTCTTGCATTGTTCGCACCTCGTTAATAGTCGAGAAGTTCGCCTTGAACTGGCTCGTTTTGTGAGTTGGCAACCGGTTGAGAATTGCTTTCACTTGTTTGTTGGAAATGCGTTTGTTCTTGCTTCATTTGTTCGATTTGCGCCAGCTTACGAGCTCTAACATCCTCTTGTGTCTCTTGTGGCGTTACATCCTTGATTCTGTCGAATGTTTCACCGCCGTCATCCTCAGTGTACATATTTCCTAAATCCTCTGGGAAAGCTTCACGTAAGGCATTGACAAGAGCGGTTTTTCTAATCATGGTGGCTGGCATAGCGTTCCAAGTGCTTTGCTTTTTATCGTATTCTTCACGACTAACGAAAACCTCTACAGGAACCTTGAAATTCTTGCGGTAAACTCTTGCCCAACCACCGACGAGTGTGTCGTTAGGTAGCAGCAGCGCCCCTTTCCGCTCTACCATATCACCAGAATCGTCAACAACTACCACTCCGGCTTCAAAGCCTTCATAGTTTGGGTTTTGTGCTGCACGCTTCAAGAATGCTTCTTTTGAGACAATTAAGCTAAATTCAGCCCCACCATTTTTCTTTTTGTAAGCTACGATATAGACCTCGTTTAGCAATGGGTTGAGGTTACGACCTTTAATCAGCGATAAAGCTTGCCCAACTTGTTTTTCTGTCAATAAATCTTGTGGGTCGTAGTAGCGTTTAATATCTTGAAACGTCCAGGCGCTTGTATCTGTTGAAATATCCCTTTTGTTTTGTGTTTGTAGTTGATTTGTCATGTTTTTGTCTTTCTTTTCGTTTTGAATACCCTTATTTCGCATTTTAAGGGGGTGTAGTACAATTTTAACGGTGCCGTGGTCTATTTATACCACCGACGAAAACACACACCTTAAAATCGATTTTAGAGGGGTTTTCTAGTGTACGCTAAAAATCTGCGTCGATTTCTTAGCGAAATACATATATTCATTAATTTTCTCGATGAATGAATACAAATCTAAATCATCCATCATTTTCTGCTTATGCTCTTTCGAGAATACAAGACCATGAATGCGCTCGTAGTCTTCAAAGAGTTTTAGTTTAACTTCCGTTTCTGTCAAAGCATCATCCTCTTATCTTGTTGTGTCTTGAATTGATAAACATGCTCATTCGTCGTTCCAAGTCCTGTCTTCTTGAAAACTCGAGAATAGACACGCTTTCCATAAGTGCCCATAATGTCCCGTGGACTAAGGTTAGTGGTAATGATAGTTTTGGTACGCTTGTTCAAAATACTGTACAAGATACCGTTAGACCACTCTGTCACTTTTTCAGTCCCCAAATCATCAAGCACTAGCCATTCAGCTTCAGATATGTGTCTGATATACTCAGCTTCAAGACTGAAATCCTCTTTTATTTTGGCTAATAGGTCAACCACGTTGATGAATAGCCCCATTTTTTTCGTGTGATCAGACAATGCCTTGAGTGCTGAATAAGCTAGATGACTCTTGCCCACGCCAGTATCACCAATCAAAACAATGTTGTAGTCTTGACCGTCAAGATAGCCTTTGAGCTGACTTCTAACATTTTTTAAGTCTTCTTTCTGCTCTCTGGTCGCCGCCTTGTAGTTGTCAAAACTGGCAGTTTTTAAATCATCATCCAGTAAGCTGAAATCTTTGAGAAAGTACAAGCGTTTCTGCTCTTGCTCACGTTCGTACTGCTCTTGTGCCTTGATGGCATTCTGTTGATCTTGTTCTTCTCTGTGGCAAAGCTCACACACCGTGTAGGGTTTTGAGTTCGGAAACTGAATCGTGACATAGTGCCGTTTATGTTTCTCGCAGTATTTATCGCTAACCGTCATATACTGCCTTCGCATTTGCTTAGCTGTGCTTTCTAAACTCATAAGCATCACCTCTAATATTTGCTACAAGCTGGACCAAATTTAACTGGTTGGTCATCAAAGCTTTTACGACTGTCAAATTGGCGTTGTTCTTCATCTTGCTGAGCAACTGTATGAATCCCGTTTTGTGCCCAAGCTTTTAAAATAGAGTTGACATAGCCAAATGAGCGTTTTGAGTTGTCGGCAGCTCTATCTATGGCACGTTTGACTAACATAATTTCTAACTTATCGAAATCGATATAACCTTTTAGTTTTTCCATTTGGTATCCGTCAATAGGTCCGATTCGTTCTTGATAATGTCTGAAAATATTAAAATCTGATTGGTCATCAGCAGCAGAAGAAGAAAATTGACTAATTTCTGATGTTTCATCCTCTCTACTGTTAGATTTACTTAAATTAGATTTACTTATATTATCTTTACTTATATTGGGTAAACCAGTGGTTTCCGTTTGGTTTACCAGTGGTTTACCAGTGGTTTCATCGGTATTTTCCTCTAGTAACTCTTTGTAAATACTAGGAACATACCTGTCTTTTCTGACCGTGTTTTGTTCGTGAAAATCAACCACGAAATAGACCATTTCATCATTAAGAGGTTTCACGAATTGTTTGATCACTAGAAGCCCTAAATTGTCCTCGTTAGCTCCTATCATTCTGAGAATTGGGAATGCTTCCACCACCCCATCATCGTCGCAATTTTGGATGAGGTGAAAATAAAGAGCTTGTGCTTCTAGGGGCAAACGTAAGAATCGATGCGTTTGGGTAACGGTTTTGCTTATCATTCTACGGTTTCCCACTTTTACCTCCTGCGTAATAGTATTTCTGATTATCTGCCATATTTAATGCCTACCCTCCCACCACTTCAATTATTTAATTACTCGTCTTCTTTACCGTTGTACTTCTTGAAGCTCAATCCCAAAGTTGTGATACCAGCAGCAATTACTACCAATTCCAAAGTGCTAGCGATACCTTCTTTTTCGCCAGTGTTTGGAAGAGTGCCACCGTAAACGGTTGTATTTGCCACCTCTTTTGGCTCAGAATCGTTTTTATACACGACCTCGGTAATTTCTACCTCTTTTTCTTTTGGAGCGTCTACGGGCTTGTTAGGTACCTTTTTAGACTCTGCTGGTTTTTCTGGTGTTGGTTTAGTTGGCTCTGCTGGAATTTCAAGCTCTGGCAAATCCAAGATAGGTGCATCATTCGGAATTACTCCACCATTCCATTCAGGCTTGTCCAATACTGGAGCGTCGAATGGGACTGTTCCACCTTTCCATTCGGGAATTTCTACCACTGGGGCTGGTGGAAGGAGCGGGATGTCGTTAATATCGATTGATGGTTTTTCATACACTGGAGCTTCATTCGGTACAACACCACCATTAAATTCTGGCTTGTCATACTTCGGAGCGTCTGGAGGTGTAACCCCACCATTCCACTCAGGGATTTCAACTTTAGGTGCATCGTGTGGAATTTCAAACGTTGGTTCTGGTTTGTTTTCGCCGCTGGCATCACCTTTACCACCGACAAGTTGGACATAACTGTGTGAGATAGCACCGTCTGACTCAGCTTTCAACTCAACCTTATTGGTTGGGTTTACGCTATCTTTAACCGGCTTAATCAATTTAGTTTTATAGTTAATATAAATCATATGATCAAGGCGATCCATTTTAATTGTGAAACCGTGGTCTGATTTACTGATTGATTTTACTAAATCCATAGCAGAACCTTTATCAATCCAAGGGTCTACGCTTTCAATCGATTTGATTTCGAAGTAATTATCAACAAGCTTTTGATTATCACTCATCTCATCAATGATTGTGACGTAATTCAATAGACGTTTAGCGTAGTTAACACGAGCTGTCCAGTTAATCACTGTAGGGTCTTCTTTGTCTTGAAATCCCCATTTAGCAATCAATTCATCATTGCCAATTACTTGTTCAGAACCAACATTGGCTGTTACTAAAGTCCCATTAAAGTTAACTGTAACTGGTTTTCCTGCTACAACTTTATCTGTCCAACTTGCATCTAGTTTCAAGTTCATGATCTTATTCAAAGGGTGTGATTTGAAATAGTCATTGAATACAGTTGTCACCTTGTTAGTGGTAGCATCCGCTGTAGCTTTCCCAA
>NZ_KV809574.1:456-1467 GCF_001812625.1 Streptococcus sp. HMSC064H09 | reverse complement strand
ACACAGTTGCTCCAGATGGAACAGTAACCTTCGTTCCTGAAAAATCATTCACTGGAACTGCTACAGGCGTAACAGTGAAACGCGTGGATAAGAACGGTACTGAAATTACAGCGAAGTATACACCAACAGTAACTCCAGTAACTCCAACTGCAACACCAGTTGAAACTACAGATATCCAAGGTGCTACACAAACAGGTAAGCCAGTATTTACAGAAGGCGATAGCCGTGTGCCAATGAACGATGATGTTCCAGCAACATTTGACGATGGCTCTACGACTAAGACTGTAGACGGTGTTGGTACTTACACAGTAGCAGCAGATGGAACAGTAACCTTCGTACCAGAAAAATCATTCGTCGGTACTGCACCAGCTGTAACAGTGGTTCGTGAAGATAAGAACGGAACCAAAGCTTCTGCAACTTATACACCAACCGTAACACCAGTTACACCAACAGCAGAAGATACAACATCTACTGACAAACAAGGTCAAACGCAAACAGGTACACCAACCTTCACACCAGGTAATCCAAATGTTCCAATGGATGATGATACACCTGCAACATTTGAAGATGGCTCAACTACGAAGACCGTTCCTGGTGAAGGAACTTACACAGTTGCTCCAGATGGAACAGTAACCTTCGTACCAGAAAAATCATTCACTGGAGAAGGTACAGGCGTAACGGTTAAACGTGTCGATAAGAACGGTACTCCTGTTACTGCTAAGTACACACCAACTGTGACTCCAGTAACCCCAACAGCAACACCAGCAGAATCAACTGGCCCTCAAGGTCTTGTTCAAACTGGAACAGTAACCTTCACCGAAGGTGACCCAGTTGCACCAATCGATAAGGATACCATTACTCTTCTTGATGAAAATGGTCAGCCAGCAGAATCTGTAGTTGCTAAATCACCAGAAGGTAAAGAAATTGGTACTTTCACAGTTGATAAAGAAACAGGTGTTGTAACCTTCACACCAACTGATAAATCTTACTCAGGTGATGTGGTTCCAGTTA
>NZ_KV809574.1:0-356 GCF_001812625.1 Streptococcus sp. HMSC064H09 | reverse complement strand
TCTACAGACATCCAAGGTCAAACTCAAACAGGTACACCAAGCTTCACACCTGGTAACCCTGCAATCCCAATGGATGATGATGTACCAGCAACCTTTGAAGATGGCTCAACAACTAAAGTTATTCCAGGAGAAGGTACTTACACTGTAGCTCCTGATGGCACAGTAACTTTCGTACCAGAAAAATCATTTACTGGAACAGGAACAGGCGTAACTGTGAAACGTGTGGATAAGAACGGAACTGAAATCACAGCTAAGTACACACCAACAGTAACTCCTGTAACACCGACAGCGACACCAGTTGAAACAACAGGTAAACAAGGTCAAACCCAAACAGGTAAGCCTGAATTTACTGAAGG
>NZ_KV809573.1:20817-21314 GCF_001812625.1 Streptococcus sp. HMSC064H09 | reverse complement strand
TTGAGCTACTTCTGTAGTTGTTGCTGGTGCTTCTACAATCGGTTGAGATTCTACGGGTGCTGGTGGAGTAAATACTGGTGTTTCCACTGGTGCCACTGTTTCAGACGGTGTCACCGTAACGTTTCCGCCGTTATCAGCGGTGTGGACATTAGACACCGCTGGTTGTGTGTCCACCACTGGTTGAGTGGTTTCATCGGCTGATACTGCCCCAGCTCCAATCAATAGAGCTGTAGCAATAGCGAGCGTGCCACACAATCCAAATGCTTTGCTTTTAGTGAATCCAGTTTTTGCGATTGTTTGAGTGTTGAATGATTTCATGGTATACTCCTTGTATAGATGTTTTTTTCTTGCACAGGCCCTTACCTGTGCTTTTTTTAGTGCCTTCAACGTGCACCCACAACCTCGCCGCTTTGTAAATATGTTTTTTTTAGAAAGATTTTTGTGTGGGTAGTAAAGTATTAATTTTTTGGGGAAAAATTATGGGTATAAGATGCACT
>NZ_KV809573.1:1900-20717 GCF_001812625.1 Streptococcus sp. HMSC064H09 | reverse complement strand
TCCACGACGAGGTCATGGCTGCACGCTGAAAGATTAACGTTATTTTGTGTACTTGTTCTTGAGGCGTTCTTGTTTCTCCTCTGGTGTTTCCACCCACTCAAAGAAGGGTTCCGGCTGTTTGGTTTTTTTCTTGCCGAATAAGAATTTTAGTAGATGTTTCAAATCAATGTTTCTCCCAATCCGTGAATTTTGTTGTAACGATCTCGGCTAGGCTCTGATGCGTTTTTTTCGAAAGTCCATGCTGGAGTTTCTACTGTTTCTGCTTGCTCTTTTACAAATAGCCATTTAAGTAGTTTTTTCATTGTTAATTCCTTTCTATTCCCTAACCGCACTAGAGAACTAGTGAGGATTTTTTTCATAGATTTATATATTTAAGGAGACAATTATGAATATCAAATCGTTGTAGTTTCAGGTAGGTATTGCTTATATCTCCTCACTAGCTCACTGCTACGGCTAGGGTTATGTGCTAGGCAATCTCTTGCCAATGTGTGTTGAACCAATCTCTGACGGCATCTCTGGGGTATCTGATTTGTGACCCCCGGCCTTTATCGATTTTAGGAAAGCCGTCGATGTTTGTTATTCTTAAAAACTCGGTGTAGTTGCCAATCCCTAGCATGGACTGACACTGTTTAGCAGTTAAAATCATGGGTAGCGTTTCGTCTAAGTCGAACGCTTTTGTTTTATCTGCTATAACTGCCGTTAACATGCTGTCGAACTGGTCAGCTAGTGGTTTGAATGGGTTGTCCATAGGCGTTACCCTTTTTCAAGAGTGATAAGCTCTTTTTGTTTTGGTGTCTCACGAATTTCAAACGGTGTGAAATCGTCATAAGATAAATTTTCCAAGAATTGGATTGCTTTCTTAGCTTCAACGTGCTTGATATTAGTGTATTTAGTCACGTTAAAGGCTTTCTTTAAGTGCGAGTACATCAAGCGGATAAACTGACCTTTCTTGGATGCGAACAAGTTATCACTTGGATGTGTTTTCTGTTCTTCAAAGTAGAAATCAGCAAACACTCCAGCTTTTCGAAAAACAATACTCTTGATTTTGGTTGCCTCTCCGTCGTCGATATGGACTTTTTTGTTGACTTCTTCGACGAGCAACTCGATGTCAGTGAGCTTTTGATTCGTCTTTTTAACATTTCTGTCCATTTCTTCCTTGATTCCGATAACTTCTTCCAAAAGTTGCTGATTGACATTGCTTTGTGCCACAAGGTTCATGGCTTGTTTTTTTTGCATTTCAACCGTTTCAGCAAGTAGGGTTTCTTTTCTCTTATCTTTCTTTTTACTCATTGATGATTTCTCCTTCTATGATTGTTCTCCCGTTTTCTGGGACAATCTTATTCATTTCGTCTAACCAGTTTTCAGTTAGCGTCAAGATGTCTCTGAGTTTTTCAATCTGGGCATCCTTGCCAATCCCTTGAATAAGCGTTTTAAATCTAAGCGGTGCCATCTTGTTATCAAAGAAATCTTCGAATTCTGACACTAGGTTACTGAGTGTAAAGATGTTAGAAACACTGTTTTCTAATTTCTCTTTATCAGCTCGTAAGTGTTCGATGGATTCTTTCAAGGCGATTGCCTCGGATGTCTCTTTTTCAAGCATTTCGTAAGAAGCCGTTTTGAGCCTTAGACTTCTCTTGACCGAATCAAGTTCGTCCGCTAGGTCTCTGTTCTTTCCTAGTAGCTGTTTATTTAGTTCTTGCGTAGCTGTATAATCGTCTGGAATGATCTCCTTTTCAATCACCTTTTCAGTAGTCTTGGTTTGTTTGACACGTTCCAACTCTCCCTTGACCGCTTCTAGCGCTTGGTCTTTGAGTTTGAGACGACGCTCAAGCTCTTTATATTCTTTATGAGTTGTGATGTCGCCGTTGAATACTGCTTGGTTGACCTCTGGGTTGGCAGATGGTTTGGACACTTCCGCTTGCAGTTTCCGAGGGAGTTCTTCGAATTTTTCAATATTTAATTGTTCGCTCTGCGAACGAATGAAATTGTAATGATTGATATATTCATAGGCTTTGGTTTTTTTAAAACCAAGGCTTCTATACCATTCTTCAAAACACCCGTATCTGTTTTGCGCAAGTTTTTCTTGAGCTTTAGCAAGTTGCTTCCCTATTTCATAAGCGCTCTTACTTTGAATGCCGTAAATGATATTGGCACTTTCTTCCAGAAATTCCTTTGTCTTTACGTCGAGCAAGGAATAATCAAAATCATTTGTTGCTATTTCGTTCATGTATTATCCTTTCTGAATTCGTCTAAACTGACATCTAAAGCGTCAGCAATCTTCACCATTCTACTGAAAGAAAGGTCTCTCTTTCCGATGTTCATCAACGTGTTATAGCTGATACCAGTCTTTTCAGCTAACTCTGTGACTGTCATTCCTCTGTCAATAAGTAACTTGCTTAAAGTTTTTTTCATGTTCACTCCCAAAACACAATATATAGTCTTTTATTGTATTGAAAACACAACATATTGTGTTATTCTATCCTTTCTGATATAATTGATTCATGACAAATGATTAAATAGGGCCTCTCATCTCCTTATGAAAATCGCTAGTCAAATATTATGGAAAGGGGAATTAATATGTCTACTACAAAAAAATTTGACTTAGTTGGTGATATAGCATTCTTTGCCACAGAAATTGATAATGATATTGCTATATCGACAGCGGCTGGAACATACTTTGGAAAATTACTTCCTGATAATCCTGATGAAGCTTATGATGGTATAAAAAATTTTTTAGAGTTTCGTAAAAATTTAGGCCATACTTTCGACGGCGACGACCCACTCGAAGCTATTCTCTTAGTAGATGTCACTTTGGTTACTAGTCCAAATCAAAAAATAACGATGCCATTTGTTTATTTGTTTATTGACCAAATAATTGGCGTCTCATGTGGCAAAATCTAAGATTAGAAACATTTGCTAGTCTTTTAGAATCAATCGTTATATTCAAAATAGCGTTTGATTCTTTTTTCTTTCCACTATATGGATATCGTTTTGGTTTCATGTTTGCTCCTTTCATAATTTTAACTATTTAGTTCAAGTTCTTGAACTTTATAGTTAAAAAAATATTCAACTATCTCATCTTGTGAGATTTCTAATAGTTCAACCGCTTTTACAATTTCGTCTTGTTTCCACTTCGCTTTCCCGTTGATCTTGAATGAAAACCTTGAGGGAGTTAGGCCGATAGCTTTTGCAAAAGCTTCTTGCGTCCCGTATTTTTCTTTAATACGACCCTTTAATTTAGCGTAGTTAAATCTCATTGAGTTCTCCTTTCTAAGTTCAATCTCTTGAACTTTATGGTTTTATTTTAATCCTTCTCTTTTTATTTGTCAACAGTTTTGTTCAATTTTTTGAACTTTTTTTTATTTTTTCTTGAACTTTTGTATTTTCTACTATATAATGAATCCATAAAGGAAAAAGGTAAAGAATATGAAAAATACTACTGCTACACGCTTGCAACAAGTTATGAGCGAGCGAAATTTAAAACAAGTTGACGTAATTTCTCTTTCGAAAGCACATCAAAAGGAATTGGGCGTTAAGCTTGGAAAGAGTGCTTTGTCTCAATATATCAACGGGAAATCAACGCCAGACCAAGAAAAGTTGGTGCTGCTTGCTAGAACGTTGGGGGTATCTGAAGCGTGGCTTATGGGGTATGATGTCCCTATGACTAAAGATTCACAACCAACCAATGCCCACGACATCGATAACATCATCGATAATGCAATGATGTTCGACGGTAAACCGTTGACTGATGATGATAAGCGGGCTATCCGTGGCATCATTGCCGGTTATATGAGTAGTAAGGAAAAGTGAGGTGCTATGACTGAAAGTGAATTGCTTGAGCAGTTCAATGTCTCTATCTGTGAGTTCAGCTCTAGTCAATGGTCCAGAAATGGCTTTATCGACCCCATAAACAGGGTTGTTTACATCAACGGGGATTTAGACCCAGAAATACGTTTGAAGGTCATTTTACATGAATTGGGCCACCTAGAACACAACTCTAAAGACTATGAGCGTTTGCATGAAAAATATGAAGCTCAAGCAAATAGAAATATGATCCACGAGTTACTGGTTGATTATTTAAAATCTACTGATATCTACGATTTTAATTGGGTTCGCTTCGCTACACAGTATGATATTTCAACGACTTGGGGCGAAGCGATGATACAAGATGAATTTAGGAAAATTCAGCAAACTGTTATTTAAAAAAAGGAGAAAATGAAAATGAAAATGGATGATGTTAGAAATGTACCTACTTACTTAAAATTCGAAACAACTTTTGGCTGTACTTTTGGTGGGCTTATTTTAGGTTTTATCTTTCCTCCTTTTTGGTTATTAATGTTTGTGGGTATTGCTTTACTGTTCGCACGACTTTTTTGGGAGATAAAACACCCTATGACTAAAGAGCAAAAAGAACAATCAAAAATAGAACAAGCAAAAGCGAAAGAGGAATTTCGACAAGCGAGTGAGGAATTTCGACAAGCGAAAGAGGACTTGAAAGAGGAATTTCGACAAGCAAGAGCTGTAAAATGCCCTCATTGCAAAAGTACGGACGTTGAATTTATGGTACAGCAAAGAAAAAGTTTCTCAATTGGTAAAGCCGCTGCTGGAACTATTATGACTGGCGGCGTTGGTGCTCTAGCTGGTTTTGCTGGCAAGAAGGGTAAAAAAGAGTGGCACTGCAAGAACTGTGGTGCAGTCTTTACTACTAAATAAAAAATAAAACAAAAGAATCCCTGCACTCTCCATCGCCAAACTTTGAGTGTAGGGATTATCTATACAAGAGGACTAAACAATGGCATCATACAGAAAACGAGAAAACGGTTGGGAGTATCGGATAAACTACTACGATTCGACTGGGAAACGCAAACCAAAGTCAAAAGGTGGTTTTAGGACGAAATCTGAAGCTATCAAGGCTGCTGCTGAGATGGAGTTGAAAATACAAGACGGCTTGAATGTTGATGAAGATATCACTCTATACGCTTATTTCAAGCAATGGTGCGAAGTTTATAAGAAACCCACCGTTTCCAAAATAACTTACAAGGCATATATCAACACCCAGCGTAAGATAGAATTATTCTTTGACGACAAGAAACTGAAATCTGTCACTGCTACTCAATACCAGCGTGTGCTGAATAACTACGCTAAAACTCACGCTCAAGATACTGTCGAGCGTTTCAATGTGCATGTAAAATCATGCGTTGAAATGGCAGTGCATGAAGGCTATATCAAGCGTAACTTTTGTAAGTTTGCCAAAATCAATGCAAAAAATAAGGGGCGTGATATTGAAACGAAATTCCTAGAAGTCGAAGAATACGAGCGATTGATCTACGATACAAGCAAGCGTCCAGAATTTGCGTCTTATGCAGCACTCTATATCATAGCTAAAACTGGTATCCGATTCGCTGAGTGTTTAGGCTTAACGGTGGATGATATCAACCGAGACACTGGCGTGTTATCAGTCAATAAAACGTGGGACTACAAAAATAATACTGGTTTTCTACCGACCAAAACAAAAAGCAGTATCCGAGAGATACCGCTTGATGATGAATTTATAAAATTTATTGACCAGCTACCACCTACCGAGGACGGTAGATTACTACCTTCACTGTCCAACAATGCCGTAAACAAGACCTTACGTAAAATCGTTGGGCGTGAGGTACGTGTCCACTCATTGAGGCACACTTACGCTAGCTATCTGATAGCCCACGATATTGACTTAATTTCTGTATCGCAAGTTTTAGGGCACGAGAATCTAAACATCACACTGGAAGTCTACGCCCACCAGTTACAAGAGCAAAAATCACGAAACGATGAAAAGATAAAACAAATGTGGACAGAATGTGGACAAAACGCTTTAAAACCGCATGGTTAAAGGCTTAAAAATGTCCCCTGCCGGAATCGAACCAGCAACGACTCCTTAGGAGGGAGTTGTTATATCCATTTAACTAAGAGGACTTATGAAAAAATCTGCCACGAGGACAGATTTTTTATGTGAAATCTGTAAATTATTTACGGATTTCTTTGATACGTGCAGCTTTACCTTGCAAAGCACGCAAGTAGTAAAGTTTAGCACGGCGGACTTTACCGTAGCGTACAACTTCAATCTTTTCAACACGTGGAGTGTGGATTGGGAAAGTACGTTCTACACCGATACCGCTTGAAATTTTACGAACTGTGTACATTTCTGAGATCCCTTGACCTTTGCGTGAAATAACTACACCTTCAAAGATCTGGATACGTTCGCGAGTTCCTTCGACAACTTTCGCGTGAACGCGAACAGTGTCACCAGGACGGAATGATGGGATGTCAGTACGAAGTTGACCTTCTGTCAAACTTTGGATCAATGGATTCATTTTTATATACTCCTATCTTACTAATCTTAAGAGCAACCTCTGTGTCTCAGCGGATTAGCCGTTATTTTTGTGTGTCCATTACACACTCTTAGTATCTTATCAAAAAATTATCAGGATGTCTAGTATATTATTGCATTTCTAGCATTTTTTGTTGCCCATAAATGCTCGTCTTATGATTGATGAGATAAGCAAAAGCCATGACAATCGCATAAGGGAGTGCATTAGCGGGACCAAAGACTTCAACGCCAATGAAAATAGGCGCTAAAAGGGTATTGGTACTGCTACCAAAGACAGACAGATAGCCTAGACCTGCTACAAGTGGAATTGGAAGGCCTAGAACTGGTGCTAAAACAGCACCAAGACTTGCTCCGATGGCAAACAAAGGAGTTACTTCCCCTCCTTGGAAACCAAGAGATAAGGTAAAGACGGTAAGGAGCAATTTCAAGAGCCAATCCAATGGATAAATGGTACCACCACCAACACTTAAAGCAATCAAATTCGTTCCAAGACCTGTATAGCGTCCCTTCCACAAAATCAAAAGAAGACAGGTTAAGACGACACTTCCTAATAGAACACGATAATAGGGATTTGGGAGCAGACTTGCCACTTTCTTTTTAGCTACTGATAAAAGATAAGCAAAGAGATTTCCTGCTACACCAAAGACCAGACCTAAAAGAGCTAATTTAACAAAGGTCTCAAGGTCAATAGTCAAACTATCGGATACAAAGTGGCTAAATTTTTCAAGACCTAAAAGATGGCTTGTAGTACTAGCCACAAAAGATGCAATAAGAGTTGGTACTAAAATTGGAAGGCTTAACTGTCCTAGGGTCAAGACCTCAAGAGCAAAGAAGGTCGCAGCGATTGGTGTTTGGAAGAGCCCTCCAAAACCAGCTGCCATCCCCATGGTCAAGAAAATGCGTGAAGCATTAGGGATCTTAAAATAGCGACTAAAAGCATGGGAAACTGTGGCTCCGAGCTGAACAGCAACTCCCTCACGACCTGCAGATCCCCCGAACAGGTGGGTCAGCCATGTGGTCACAGTCACAAGTGGAATTAACCTTAGGGGGACTTGATCCTCCTCATTATGTCCTACCTTGAAAATCAAGCCCATTCCCTGTGCTGCCTTACCAGCAAGCTTTTGATAAAGGTAAACTATCAAAAGGCCTGCTAAAGGAAGTGCTGGAACCAGATAAAAGATATGCTGGTCACGATATTCCGAGAGTCCTATAAGCACGCGCCCAAAAACAGCATCAATCAGTCCAACCAGCACCCCTAACAAGATTGCATAAAGACTTAACATTACTAAATGTAAGTAAGAAAGACCTTGACTATCACTTAATTGTTTTACTTTCATTCTAGATGCCTACTTTTTTCCAGCTTACTTGCTTGATAAATACGTGAATGCTTCATAATATCCGCAAAACTTGCGACGATAGCTTCTTTATATTCGGAATTAAGGACACTAGCGCCTACCTTGTCTAACAGAGCCTGCTCTCGTTCGGGATCATAAATCGCCTTTCCGGTGCGTTGTTTATAAGCACTTACTCGAGTTACCAATTTCATACGTTCTTCCAACAAAGCCACAATCTCATTATCAACGGTGTCAATTTGTTGGCGAATCTCATTTAAGTCCATACTGACCTCCTTTTTTCTCTTCATTATAACAAAAATGACCTGAGGACAAAAGAGCCTCAAGCCATTGAATTGCTTATAAAAAGAGTTTTCTTACCTGACTGATATTACTTTCATTAACAACCAAATATAAGGTTGCTCCTGCTTTTAGACGTGTGTCTCCATGAACAACCTCAGACTGGTCTTGAAAAATCTGAGTGGAAATCAAAACCCCGTCAGGTAAGGTTAAATCCTTAACCAATCGACCAGCTAAACTATCTGTAACTGGTAAATCAATCATCGTCGGTATATTATCAACTTGTTTTGGTTCGTGGGCAATCAGATTGTGAAGCATGGCTTCATAGACGGGTTCTCCTCCCATGAAATCCATGACGAGATAGGCAATCAGGGTCACAACTCCGATTGTCATCAATTGGTGAAGGTCACCCACCATCTCAGTCACTAAAATCATCGCAGTTAGCGGTGCCTTGGATACCGCACCAAAATAACCAGCCATACCAAGAATGATAAAAATAGGGAACTGACTGACTTGTAAGAATCCTAGATTTTCAAAAGCTGCCGCAAAGACGCTACCAGAAAGAGCACCTAAAGTCAAAATCGGCAAGAAAATCCCACCAGGAAAACCTGAACCAAAGGACAACATACTCCAAATAAATCGAATAGCCAAATAGAGGATGGCCACAGTTAGAGCAGGATGTAAACCATTTAGGGCAAGAATCAATTCATTCCCACCACCTAAAAGATATGGAAAATAGAGGCCTATAGGAATGATAAACAGAACTGCCAGAAGGCCATGAAAATGAGATGGCAAGTGGAAGATTTTCCCTAACCCTTGGTAGACCTTACCAATACGTAAGACAACCCACTCATAACCGTATCCAAGCACACCTAGAAAAATCCCCAAGACAATAAGAATCCAATAATCTTTCAAAGGAAATACGGGTAATTTTTCTGTCATAGCAAGAACCGGAACCTGACCAAAGATCCGTAAGGAAACAGCATTAGCCACTAAAGATGCCGTTAAAGCGGTCACCCAAACATGACGCGAGAAATGATGATAGACTTCTTCGACAACAAACAAAAGACCGGCAATCGGGGCATTAAAGGCAGCCGATAACCCTGCTGCCGCTCCTGCAGCAATCAAGACGCGCTTTTCACGTGCAGAGAGCTTAAGACTCTCAGCTAAGCCCTTAGCAGTCATAGCACCAAGTTGAATACTAGGGCCCTCACGTCCCAGCATCAGTCCCATTGAAATCCCAAGGACTCCACCTAGGAACTTACGCCATAATACTGACCACCAAGACGGATGTAAGAGCCCCATCAGTTCCCCTTCAACATGGGGAATTCCTGAGCCCTTGATGTCTTTTTCCTGCTTAATAAGGTAACCAATAAAAAGTGCAATCAAGAGATTAACCAGGACAATTCCCAAAATCAGAAGTGGATTATGAAGGGCGTCTTTGTATATAGCTACAGAAAATGCGGCCCCTTTGGCAATTAACCAGCGAAAAAGGCTGACCACTGCTCCTGCCGTCCCCCCCACTAAGAGCCCTCGCCAAACGGACCAAAGCAGATGTTGAGATTGCGTCCTAAAATCTCTTTCTATTTCATTCATAAAAACTCCATTTTTAACTACAATAAAAGCAGACTTTACTCTGCTTTTTTCTTATGCTAATGCTTCTGAAATTTTTTCAGCGAAAGCTTCGAGGTTCTCGATATCTTCATCTTCAGCAGAAAGATCAACCTTGACACTATCTGCTCCTTTAGTCGCCCCTGTGAAAGTGAATTGATTTTCAAATTCATCAACTGAGTGACAGAAATAATCGTAGAAAGTATCTCCTGAACCTACAACACCAAAGATTTTACCTGACAAATCGAGATCAGCCAAATCTTCGTAAAAGTCAACGATTTCATCTGGCAACTCACCATCACCATAAGTGTAAGTCGCTACAATACAGATGTCCGCATCTTCAAAATCAGCGGCATCAACCGTTGTACACTCGTCTACATCTACAGTGTGACCCAATTCTTCCAATTTTTTGGCAACGATATCTGCGATTTCTTCCGTGTTACCGGTCATACTGGCATAAACGATTTTTGCTAAAGCCATAATGTCCTCCAAAATAATAAATTAGCTATATTATATCATATTTCTACAGAAAATAAATGACCTAATAACTCAAAAAAACTGCCCTGATTGGCAGTTTTAAATTGACATTAATTCTTCTTTTTAGACTTTTCTTAGGTGAGTGCGGACGCTAGCGACTTCCTTCGGAATTCCATAGCTAAGTTTTGAGCCTAATGTCTCAAAACTTCCGAGTGCCTAAAGCTTTTAAACTTTAGGCACTTTTCTCACAACGAAAAGTCTTGTCTACAGCTCGCTCTGAAATTATTAAAGGAACTATCTTATTTCATCTACAGAAATTAGTCTATGTTTTGATAGCCAAGTCACTTGTTAGAGGAAACTAAAACTGCCCATCAGGACAGTTTTAGATTTTGTAAAAGTTCAAAATGTCGATAGACTAGCCATAAGCCAACACCAACTAACAGAATGATAATCACTACTCTCATGAGACCTCTAAGAAAAGTCAAGAGCCAAGTGAGAAGCATAGAGGTGATTAGCCAACTCCATCCAGAAGCACTGTAAAGGGCTTGAATACTCTCTATGGAATGACTAGTCAGCGTTTTTACCCAAGTGGGAATATAAATCCAAATGCCATCACCTGATAAGCCCAAACGATTGGCAATCATGGTTCCTGTTGTTTGCAACCAAGTAAAGACCCC
Source organism: Streptococcus sp. HMSC064H09 (assembly GCF_001812625.1). NCBI lineage: Bacteria > Bacillati > Bacillota > Bacilli > Lactobacillales > Streptococcaceae > Streptococcus > Streptococcus sp. HMSC064H09. The sequence continues at coordinate 9,951 of NZ_KV809573.1, read as the reverse complement.
AGCATTGAAAAGAAAAAGGAAGGTTTGCATGGGGTAACGTCTAGCAAGGCGTTTCAAATAGCGCATGACAGCCCCTCCTTAATTAGCATAAAGAGAATGGACCGTATCAATATCTACCTGTTGAATCCCGTAATAAGATCCAGCGGATTGCATAACGGATGTCTTAGAGTCATCATGGTCTAAGCCAATAGCATGTCCCAATTCGTGTTCAGCTGTATTAACAATACGCTTGTGAGTATAACCAAAATCACTATTCAAGAGGAAGTAACGATTTAACTTTACATCCACATGAGTGATGCGATTGGTCAAAACATTGGTTTGACTATCTGCTAAACCTGCTGCCTGTGAATTCGCATCGGAATAGTCTGTCGCAACAATGTCAGCCGTTGAGGCATCATCAGTTAAAGTAAAGATGAAAGCACCCGTGTTATTCCAGTTGGTGATAGCTTCCTTATAGGCGGCTACCAAGGTTTCGTCTGTAGATTGTATGTAGATGCTGGCTGTATTTTGCGCCCATCTAGCTCCGTTAGACTCTGGAATAGTATCTGTCGTTGATAGGTTAGAGACAACTTTCTCAACGTCACTAGTACTGGTACCACTAAACCCTAGCTCTACTTGATGAAAGGCTTGGTTAATATTTGTGGCTAAGGTACTTGAAGAGTTATTGGCATAGTAGACGAGTCCATACCCAATGAGGGCTAGCACTAGGGCAAGTTTAAATATAGCCCAAATAAGATTCCAAATAAATTGTAAAAGAAGTTTGGAAATATAGAAGATTACTCTGAATAATTTTTTCATTATTGAGCCTCCTTTTCGAAACTTCCCTTAGTATATCAAGCTCTAATAGTTCTGACAAGTAAAAAATATCACTTTAAGCTTTTATCATCTCTTTGATAAGATGTTACAAACTTGACCTATTAAGACAAACGTTCTTCTTTAACGTAATCAATAGGTAACCATTCTAAGTAGGCTTCTAGTTGTTTTTCCCAATAATACCATTCATGTCTTCCATGGTCAGTGCGGTAGTCAATGTCCAAACCAAGAGCTTTCAAATCAGCCACTGCTTTGTTTTGAGAGTCAAAAAGGAAATCCTCAAGACCACACCAGGCAAAAAATTTGGTTTTCTTGTCATGTTGTTTGGCTAGTTTGACCAGTTTATGCTGCTCAATGTCTTTTCCTTCTAAATCTCCAAAGACACCTTGCCAGTATTCCTTAGACTCACTCGTTTCATCAGTAATCATCTCCACTGATAATCCAAGGGCACCAGAGAAGGAACCCGCACAAGCAAAGTTATTTGTCGTTAAGGCGAGTTTGAAAGACCCATAGCCACCCATAGAAAGTCCAGCGATAAAAGTCTTTTCACGCTTCTTAGTCATACTTGGGAAGAAACGTTGCATGACTTGAGGAAGCTCCTTAGCAATGGCATCGTAATACTTAACACCATATTTGGTATTTGTATACCATCCATTTTCAGAGTTAGGCATAATAACGATAAGATTAGTCTTACGAAGGAGACGCTGAATATTGGTACGAAAGGCCCAAGAATTATGATTGCCCCCCATACCATGAAGGAGATAGAGAACCGGAATGTCCGTATCACTTTCCGTTTCAGCAATCTGGTCGCGGTCTGGATAAATGACATCTACTTGACGGTACTGTCCTAGAACATCTGAAGAGTATTCAATTTGAAAAAAAGCCATTGTATTTTCCTTTCTAAATGTCAGAAAAGCTGGGGTATCCCAGCTTCTGCTTTAAGAAGAAAATCTTGTTGAGATTTACCTCTATTTCGATGAATGCAAGCAAGACGCTCACACCCTTATTGTAACATCAATGATTAACGTACTTCCATGACTACCGGAAGAATCGCTGGGCGACGTTTAGTTTGGTCAAAGAGGAACTTAGCTACATCGTCTCGGACAGCCCCTTTAAGTTCACCCCAATCGAAGCTGTCTCCTGCCAAGTAATTTTCAACGGTAGCATTGACAATGTCAGCAGCCTCACGGAGAATGTCACGGCTCTTCTTAACATAGACGAACCCACGAGTGTTCACACGCGCTTTAGAGACAATCTTACGTTCCTTCTTGTTCACAGTGATAGCTACGATAAAGATACCATCTTCAGACAAGACCTTGCGGTCACGAAGGACGATATTACCCACATCACCAATGGCATTACCATCAATCATAACGTCACCAGCTGGAACCGCACCTTCGTGAAGGAAACCTTGATCCTCAGACAAGTGCATGATATCACCGCGTTTAACGATATAAATATTTTCTGGAAGAATACCAACTTCCAAGGCTAACTCTGCATGGGCTTGAAGGTCACGGTACTCACCTTGGATAGGGAAGAGATACTGTGGACGAAGGAGATTAATCATCAATTGAAGTTCACGAGCATTGGCATGTCCAGATACACGAAGGCTCTGCGTAATCATCTTAACAGTTCCACCAGCCTTATAGATAGCGTTGTTGACACGTGCCACTACAGCTTCTTTAGCAATGCTTGGAGTTGTTACGATATAAACCAGATCTCCATCCTTAATTTGAACGTAACGGTGACGACCAACAGCCATCTTTTGGAGACCATCGATTGGTTCACCCATACGACCATTTTCAAGGATAATCAACTCGTGGTCTTCAAACTTGTTCATGTCTTTTGGTTTGACAATAAGTTTTTCATGCTCCACAGTCAATTTTTTGAGACGGATGGCTGTGCGAACAATATTTTCAACGTCAAAACCAGTAAGAACAACGCGACGTCCGTGATCAGCAGCTGAATCGAAGACTTGTTGAATACGTACCAAGTTTGAGGCAACTGCAGCAACAATAACACGTCCTTCTGCATCGGCAATGACTTGGTCAATTTCTTGACCAACTTCTGCTTCCGAAGCTGTTTGTTCAGTACTTGTCGCATTTGCTGAGTCTGACAAGAGGGCCAAAACACCTTCACGTCCAATTTCAGCCAAACGACCTAAATCAGTTTTGTAGTAAGGACGGGCAGCTTGGTCAAACTTGAAGTCACCAGTATAGACAATATTACCTTGGTCAGTGCCAAGAACAATCCCCATTGATTCTGGAATAGAGTGCGTTGTTTTGAAGAATGAAACTTCAGCATCTTCAAATTCAATTTCAGTTTCTGCATCAATAACATGGAAGTTATTGAATTTCTTAACGCCAGCATTTTTTACAAAAAGCTTAGCCAACTCAATAGTAAGTGATGACCCAAAGACTGGTACTTTGACGTCTTGCAAGATATAAGGTAGGGCACCAATGGCATCGGCATGTCCGTGAGTCAAGAAAATCCCTTGGATACGATCTCTATTTTCAATCAAGTAATCTAAGTTAGGAATGACAAAGTCAACACCTAGTTGTTCATTTTCAGGATACTTTAGACCAGCATCCAAGATAAAGATAGAGTCGTTAATCTCAACAATATAGAGGTTCTTAGCATTTTCACGTACTCCACCTAGGGCAATAATTTTAATATCGCTCATGCTTGTTTTTCTCCTTTTTAGTTTGACTCTCTTCTAGAGCCTATTTTTACAGACGGTCCAAGGAGCTGAACGTTCGTGCGAACAGTCTCCTTGTCGATTTACAGGCCACAACAAAAAGTTGCATACCCTTTAAGTATACAACTTTTTGGCTTATTTTACAATTTAGAGTCAGACTAGACTTACTCAAACATAGCGTAGTAGTCTGTGATATCCAATTGACCTTTTTCTTCCTTGGTAAGGTCTTTAATGATTTGACCATCCTTCATAACGATTAGACGATTGCCATATTTTAGGGCATCTTCCATGTGGTGGGTAATCATCAAGGCTGTTAGATGGTCACCTGTTACAAACTCATCAGTCAACTCCATAAGGGCTACACTGGTCTTAGGATCCAGGGCTGCAGTGTGCTCGTCTAAGAGCAAGAGCTCAGGACGTTTAAGTGTCGCCATCAACAGACTGAGAGCCTGACGCTGACCACCTGAAAGGAGACCTGCTGGTGTATCTAAGTGCTTTTCTAAACCATTACTGATACGTTCAATCAGACCTTGAAACTCCTCTGTGTAGAGATGAATTTGACGTGATTTAAGACCTCGTTTTTCGCCACGGTATTTGGCAATCAAGAGGTTTTCTGCAACGGTCATACGAGGAGCTGTCCCCATTTTAGGATCTTGGAAGACCCGTGAGAGGTACTTGGCACGCTTCTCAGCAGGGAGAGACGTAACATCCTCACCCATGATGAAAATCTGACCACTGGTCAACATGAGGGTCCCTGCAATGACGTTGAAGAGGGTTGATTTCCCGGCACCATTTCCACCAAGAATGGTAATAAAATCACCTTCTCTAATGGTAAGGTTGACATGGTCCAGGATGGTTTTTTCGGTGTCAAAACCGTTATTGACCTTAACAGTCGCATCTTTGAGTTCTACAATAGCTGTCATCGTGATAAGGTCACCCCCTTAAAGAATTTTCGACGTAGGACAGGCGAAATCAAACAAATAGCCAAAACAATCGCACTAAAGAGTTTGAGGTAGTTTGTGTTAAAGCCAAGAGCAATAACCGCTGTCAAAAGGAACTGATAGAGGATTGAGCCAATACAGATGGCAATCAAACGTTCCAACAGAGTCAAGTTAGTCGCATAAAGGACCTCACCAATGATAATGCTGGCAAGACCAATGACGATAACCCCAATCCCTTTAGAAACGTCGGCATAACCGTCCTGTTGGCTAATCAAGGCTCCAGAGAGGGCAATAATACCGTTTGAGATAACAAGACCCATCACTTCCATATTGTCTGTGTTGATACCAAAAGATTTGGCCATGTCTCTATTATCTCCTGTGGCAATATAAGCTTGACCTAGGCGCGTGTTAAGAAAGGCAATCAAGGCAGTGATAACAATGGTCACAGCAATGAGACCAACAATCAAGAGGTTGTAGTCCTTGCTGAAAGGAAGCAAATCTTGGATAGTCTTGATATCTAGAAGTCCTAGGTTGGCTCTTCCCATAATCATAAGCATGACTGAGTTAAGAGAGGTCATGACCAAAATCCCTGCCAAAATAGTAGGAATCTCTCCCTTAGTATAGAGGAGACCAGTCACAAGTCCAGCACCACAGCCGGCCAAGACGGCAACCAAGGTTGCTAAGATTGGGTTCCAACCAAAGTTCATAAGGGTTACTGCTACTGCCCCACCAAGAGGGAAGGAACCTTCTGTTGTCAAATCAGGAAAATCCAAGATACGGAAAGTCATGTAAATCCCAAGACCTAGGATTCCGTATAAAAGCCCCTGATAAATAGATGAAATAATCATAAGTCCTCCTTATTTATCAGCCTTAACAGCGATGTCTGACTGTTTAAGCACATCGTCAGGGATGGTGATGTTGAGGTCTTGAGCAACTTTAAGGTTAAGCGTTGGAGTGCCATCATCGATAACATCTACAGGAACATCCTTAACTTTCTTACCTTTAAGAACCTTAACGGCACTACGAGCAGTAGCCTTTCCAAGTTCATATTGGCTTTGAGCAACTGAAGCCAAACCGCCCTCTTTTACCATAGTATCAACCGTCGTATAAACTGGAATCTTAGCTTGGTTAGCTGATGAGATTACTGTTGAAAAGGCTGAGGCAATCGTATTATCTTGAGGCGTCCAGATGGCATCTACCTTACCAGTCATGACTGACATGGTTGTATTGATTTCATTGGTTGATGGGACGGCGTACTCGACCACATTTAGACCATCTTTTTCAGCGTATTTCTTAAAGCTTTCAACCTGTGATTTGGAATTGTCCTCACTTGAAGCATAGAGAATACCAATCGTTTTGGCATTTGGTGTCAGTGATTTGACCAATTCTACTGTCTGCTTAATCGGCACTTGGTTAGAGGTACCAGTGACATTGCCTTCCGGATGTTTGAGATTCTTAACCAATTTTGCCCCAACAGGGTCTGAGATAGCCCCCATGATGACTGGAATATCCTTGGTAGCTGCCGCTAGCCCCTGTGCTGCTGGTGTGGCAATACCGATAACGACATCGTTCTTGTCATTAACCAATTGTTTAGACATGGTTTGAATTTTAGACTGGTCTCCTTCGGCATTTAGGAGGGTGATTTTAACCTTGTCCCCCTTATAACCAGCTTCCTTAAGGCCATCCTCAATTCCCTTCTCGATTTGATCCAGGGCGTCGTGAGTCACGAACTGGAGGATCCCTACTTTGACGACCTTATTGGCATCTTGGTGTTCTTTTTTGAAAAGATCTGTACCAATAGAACCGAGCGTCAAGATAGCTAAGAAAACCAAAGTCCAAATTAAACGCTTGTTTTTCATATGTGTCTCCTTCTATAAATTCTTCCTTTCTATTGTAAGTCATTTTCAGTCAATTAGCAATATTCTTAATTTATAAAAATTACACTGCTCAAAGAAAAAGAACCAGAACACGATGTCTGATTCTTTTCCCTTATTATTAGTGATATTGTGCCAAGTCTAGCTTCATAATATAAAAGTAAAGGTCACCATATTGTCCTTTGTAGCCAATATCATGTCCGTTTATCGTTACCTTAGTGACTGGCGTTGCATCTGGTAAGGCAATCCAACAAGCTTGCTGGGCTCTGACAAATTCATTGTAATCTTCAAAGGAAGTGTGTTTTTCTTGCTTGGCGGTATTTAAATAAGTTACTTCAATCATCGAGGGACCTCCTTATAATCCTTTACATAAGGTCTAGATTACGCTTCCTAGAGAGCAAAGTCAATCATGACGACTTGAAAAACAGCAGGCTGGACCATACAAATAGACCCCATGGCAAATACCATGAGGTCTATTTTAATTGAAATCTGGATTCTTAAGCTCCTATACGACCGTTAAATCATTTTAACGTTTGCGTCGTTTTGTGCCATAGAGTCCAAATCCAGCTAGAAGACTTGCCAAACCAAAGATTGCAAGGTTTGAATCCTCACTACCAGTTTCTGGAAGTTGAGCTGTCTTATCACTTGGATTGATAAAGTGAGCTTCTTCTTTTGTTTCTGGAAGCACTGGAGCCTTAGGCTCTTCTGTTTGTGGAGCTGGCTGTGGCTCTGGTGTCGGAGTTGTATCCGGCACAGGTGTTGGAGTCACAATTTGTTTGTAGATGTGTTGAGTATTACCATTTTCATCTACAATTGTCTTCACAAATTCATAACCTGGGATTTCTTTCTTAGGTTGTTGGCCATCTTCGGTTGGATAACCAGGGATTGGCGTACCATTTTCATCAACATATGACGTCGTTACTTGCTCGTAGACATGTTCGATATCACCATTAGGTAATTTCTTAGTTTCTACGAAGCGGTAACCTGGAATTTCAGCTTTTGGCTGTTCACCATCAACTGTAGGATATCCTGGGATTTCCTTACCTTCTTTATCAACAAACTTAGTGATTGGAAGGACAGTTGGTGTGTAGGTTGCTGAAGCCTTAGTTCCGTTAACATCTTCACGAACCACTGTGACTGCTGGGGCAGTTCCTGTAAATTCAGTTTCTGGTGTGAATGTTACAGTGCCATCTGCAGCTACTGTGTAAGTTCCTACACCTGCAATAGTCTTAGTTGTTGAGCCATCTTCAAAGGTAGCTGGTACTTGGTTATTCATTGGTACACGGCTATCGCCTTCTGTAAATACTGGCTTACCTGTTTGCGTTTGGCCTTTATTTCCAATTGAGGTAACTGATTCTGCAGTTGGTGTTACTGGTGTTACTGTTGGCGTGTAGGTTGCTGAGGCTTTTTTGCCGTTAACATCTTCACGAACAACTGTCACTGCTGGGGCAGTTCCAACGAATGATTTTTCTGGAACAAAGGTTACTGTTCCGTCTGGAGAAACGGTGTAAGTTCCTTCACCTGGAATAGTCTTGGTAGTTGAGCCATCTTCAAAGGTTGCTGGAACAGCATCATCCATTGGTACACTTGGGTTACCAGGCATGAAGCTTGGTTTACCTGTTTGGATTTGACCTTGAATGTCTATAGATGTTGCTGGCTCAGCAGTTGGTGTTACAGGAGTTACAGTTGGTGTGTAGGTTGCTGAGGCTTTTTTGCCGTTAACAT
>NZ_KV809573.1:1260-1800 GCF_001812625.1 Streptococcus sp. HMSC064H09 | reverse complement strand
CTGTGTAAGTACCAACACCTTCTACTGTCTTAGTGGTTGAACCATCATCGAAGGTTGCTGGAACGTCATCGTTCATTGGCACACGGCTATCACCTTCAGTAAATTTAGGCTTACCTGTTTGAGTCGCACCTTGAATATCTGTTGATGTTGTTGGTGCTGCAGTTGGTGTAACAGGAGTTACTTTTGGAGTATAAGTCGCAGAAGCTTTTGTGCCGTTCTTATCTTCACGGACAACTGTCACTGCTGGAGCTTCACCAACGAATGATTTCTCAGGTACGAAGGTTACGGTTCCATCTGCCGCTACTGTGTAAGTACCAACGCCTTCAACGGTCTTAGTCGTTGAGCCATCATCGAATGTTGCTGGAACATCGTCATTCATTGGTACACGGCTGTCACCTTCAGTGAAGGTTGGCTTACCGGTTTGAGTTGCACCTTGAATATCTGTTGATGTTGTTGGTTCAGCTGTTGGTGTTACTGGTGTCACAGTTGGTGTGTACTTCGCTGTGATTTCAGTACCGTTCTTATCCACGCGTTTCACTG
>NZ_KV809573.1:362-1160 GCF_001812625.1 Streptococcus sp. HMSC064H09 | reverse complement strand
CGCGTTTCACTGTTACGCCTGTAGCAGTTCCAGTAAATGATTTTTCTGGTACGAAGGTTACTGTACCATCTGGAGCAACGGTGTAAGTTCCTTCACCATCTACTGTCTTCGTAGTTGATCCATCTTCGAAGGTCGCTGGAGTATCTTCATCGATTGGAACATTTGAATCCCCTTCTGTGAAGGTTGGTTTACCAGATTGTGTTTGACCTTGGATATCTGTTGATGTAGCATCTTCAGAAGTTGGAACGACTGGAGTAATCTTAGGTGTGTAAGTTGTTTCTACAGTTGTTCCATTAGTATCCGCAGCTTGAACTTTCACTGGAACAACATCACCTGAATAAGATTTGTTTGTTGGTGTGAAGGTCACAACACCTGTCTCTTTATCAACAGTGAAGGTACCAATTACATCACCTGCTGGTGATTTCGCAAACACTGCCGCTGCTGGTTGGCCAGTTTCATCAAGAAGAGTAATGGTAGCTTTGTCGATTGGAGCAACGGAATCTCCCTCGGTAAAGGTTACTGTTCCGGTCTGCACCACGCCTTGAGGACCAGTTGATTCTGCTGGTGTAGCAGTTGGAGTCACCGGTGTTACTGTTGGGGTGTAAGTTGCAGAAGCTTTGGTTCCGTTCTTATCTTCACGAACAACCGTTACGGCCGGCGCTTTACCTGTGAATGATTTCTCAGGAACAAAGTTTACTGTTCCGTCAGCTGCTACTGTGTATGTACCAACTCCATCAACAGTCTTAGTCGTTGAGCCATCTTCAAATGTTGCTGGAACATCGTCATTCATTGGTACAC
>NZ_KV809573.1:0-262 GCF_001812625.1 Streptococcus sp. HMSC064H09 | reverse complement strand
TTACCTGTTTGGGTTTGACCTTGTTTACCTGTTGATGTTGTATCTTCCGCAGTAGGAGTTACAGGAGTTACTGTTGGTGTGTACTTAGCTGTAGCTGGTGTACCATTCTTATCTACACGTTTAACGGTTACACCTGTACCTTCTCCTGTGAATGATTTTTCTGGGACGAAGGTTACTGTTCCATCAGGAGCTACAGTGTAAGTACCTTCTCCTGGAATAACTTTAGTTGTTGAGCCATCTTCGAAGGTAGCTGGAGTATCTT
>NZ_KV809572.1:0-466 GCF_001812625.1 Streptococcus sp. HMSC064H09 | reverse complement strand
TAAATTAAATGTCTAACTTTTTGGGGTCAGTACAGACCCTGACTGGGGAGTTTTTCGATTTATACCGATTCTGTTAACTATTCTCGTAACTGTGGGAACAGTGATGTTTAAACAAGATAATGAGCAAACCAACAAATAGGAGTCCTTGTTTAAGTGGTCTCCTATTTTTATGTAGTCGTTAGTATTTCAAAAGGTTTGTTCCATTTTGAAACTATCACAACATCTCCAAATCAAAAAACACCTTCTAGCTAGAATGGTTAGCTAACATGAAGGTGTTTTTTTGTGCTTATCTAAGCATAGCAAAGACTATTACAATTCTGAAATACGAATAATCTTCGACCTATTCTTCACCTTTCTTACGTTTAGCAAGAAAGGCGAGACCTGTTGCAGTTGCCAAAGCACCAAATGCCATTGACAATGATGAGTTTTCCTCACCAGTCTTAGGAAGCGCTTGGCTACCACGTTT
>NZ_KV809571.1:21035-118402 GCF_001812625.1 Streptococcus sp. HMSC064H09 | reverse complement strand
AGGTCTTTGTCTCTCTTAAGACAACTCCTATATTTTAGCAAATCTAGAATAGCTTGTCAACACTTTTTTTGAAGTTTTTTTACTTCTCGTGTTGGCCGCCCCTTCCGAAACAGCTTATTTATAATATCATCTCTGACTTATCTTGTCAATAACTTTTTTAAAGTTTTGGAACCTTTTCAAGTTTGTGGCAAGTCAGTTAAGACAACTTTTATATCTTAACACCCAAATAAATGCTTGTCAATAGGGTTTTTCAAAAAATAAAGGAAGCATGTCTCTCAACCTACTTCCCTTCTTTTTTAATTATTTAGCTTCAATCAAACCGTAGTTACCGTCTTCTCGTTTGTAAAGAACATTAGTTGTATGATCCTCGCTATCAGTATAGATAAAGAAGTCATGACCCAACAATTCCATTTGAAGGATAGCTTCTTCAACATCCATTGGTTTCAACTCAATGTTTTTAGTTCTTACAACTTCAACAGCTGGTGCTTCTTCAACTTGTTCGTTATTAAAATCAGCTGAGAATACTTCTCCTGTTGGAACTTTTTCACGATGCTTACGTGCAATTTTTGTTTTGTTTTTACGGATTTGTCTTTCAATCTTATCAACCACTAGGTCAATAGAACCATACATATCTTGCGAAACATCTTCTGCTCTTAGTGTTACAGAACCTGTTGGAATAGTAACCTCTACTTTAGCTGTCTTTTCGCGATAAACCTTAAGATTTACACGTGCATTCAATTCTTGGTCTTCGTTGAAGTATTTTTCAACTTTGCTAAGTTTACTTTCAACATAGTCACGAAGTGCTTCAGTTACTTCGATGTTTTCGCCACGGATACTATATTTAATCATAAAAGACCTCTTTCTCGCTTGTTAGCGTTTTCTTTATCTTTATTATATCCTTTTCATGAAAATTTGCAAGGATTTTTATTATCTAGCTAGTGAAAAGGTCAAAACTTCTTTAATACCTATACCTTCTAATAGTTGGACCATCTGATATAAAGTGGATCCTGTTGTATAGATATCATCCACTATAATAATCTTATCTGGTACATCTATACCTTTCTTGAGACAGAAGGCATTATCTTGACTTAAACGCTCCTCACGTGTTTTCGAGGATTGCTTCTCAATATCTCTTTTCTCAAAGATATCCTGATAGGGAATTCCCTCTATTAATCCCTCAACTTGGTTGAATCCTCTTTCTACCAGGCGTTCTTCTGATAATGGGACTGGCACTATGGCGTAACCTTTTTTAAAAAATGGTTTTAAGTTATTTCTTATATCTTTTTGAAATATTTTTCTAAGACAATAGTCTCCCATAAATTTATAGCGACTAAAATACTCTTTCATATTTTCCTCATATCGATAAATAGCAAGGTGCTTAGGAATATAGCCTTTTTTCATCCAAAGTTTACAATCAATACAAGCATCTCCATATAACTCTTTATTACAATTTTGACATCTTTCTTTTGAGAGGTTTTTAAACTGATGTTTACAAGATCGGCAAGAGTACTCTTTTCTTTGGTTAAACATAATGAGGTCTCTTAATTTTGGTAGTGATTCAATCCAATCATTACATAGCAGACACTTCATTGTTAAATCCTCCTTTTTTATTCATAACCTTTATCTCTTCTCGACACCGAAGCATTGATTTGGAGAGTCCTTCATGAAAGAAATAAAGCTTTCCTGTCGGTCTATCTGGTGATCTTCCAACTCGACCTCCAATCTGAATAAGACTCGAACTAGTGTATAAGTGATGATTTGCCATACAAACAAAAACATCTACTTGTGGAAAGGTTACACCACGTTCGAGGATAGTTGTTGTAACTAAGATAGACAGTTCTTTTTCTCGGAACTTCTCTACGATAGTTGAACGCTCCTCACTTTTTGAGGAAACAAAGGCCATTTTTTCATCTGGAAGATATTTTTGTAGAATACTTGTAAACTTTTCACCTATCGCTATATTTGGAAAGAAGATTAATAGAGGAAATTTTGATTTACGTTGCTTTTTAATCTGATAAAGAAGAGGTCTTGGAAGCTTACCTCTTGTCAGAGATTTTTGTAATCTGCCCTGCCAGAAGAATTTAGGAAGTACTAAAGGATTTCCATGGAAACGTCTAGCAAGGTGATGCTTTTCTAAAGTCCCAAGTCGAACTTGCTCTTCTAAAGATAATGTTGAAGTCGCTGTTAAGTAAATAAATCGACCTGTTTCGGTCTTCGCCTGTTCTACAGCATGATTTAACATGACATTTCCTACAAAAGGATATGCGTCTACTTCATCTACAATAACTAAGTCAAAACTCTGGTAAAACTTTAGTAGTTGATGTGTGGTAGCTATTACAAGCGGACTACCATCATATGGTTCACTCTCAGCATGAAGCAGGGAAATACTACAAGTAAAATCCCTCTTCATACGTAGAAATAATTCTCGACAAACATCAACCCTAGGACTTGCGATAGCTACATGACCTTTATTTTCCAGAACATAGGCAACGATGTTATAAATCATTTCTGTCTTACCAGCACCGGTCACAGCATGTACGAGACTATCTTTCTGTTTTTGATAAGTTCTCAAAAGTTTCTCTGAGACCTTAGCTTGATAGGGAGTTAGTTCTCCAAACCACTTCAAAACAGGAAATTCAATTTCTGATGTTTTGGAAGGAAAATAATAAAGTTCTTTTCCTTCTTGGTTTCTACCAAAGACAATACATGCTCTACAATAATACTGACCTCCCGGTAATTGCCAATCTTCCTCTATCCGACTGTAACATCTTTTACATCTAAGTTGTTTATCGACCTTTATCATACTTTCTAATGTTAAAGCCTCTGGGTGATAGTTCACTGGCAACTGCTCTTTCGTAAATAGTCGTCCATAATATTCTTTAGGTACCATATCTTTCTATTCGAAAATATGTTTGAATTCATCTTTTTATGATAAAATTTTTTTATGGATTACAAAACTATTGCCAACGATGGGATCGTTGAAGAAGAAATAAAAAAATCTCGTTTTATTTGTCACTTAAAACGTATCAGCAGTGAGGAAGAAGGAAGAGAATATATCGCTCAGATTAAGAAACAGCATCACAAGGCCAATCATTCTTGCTCTGCAATAATCGTTGGAGATGATGGTCAAATTAAGCGTTCAAGTGATGATGGCGAACCTTCTGGAACAGCTGGGGTACCTATGCTTACTGTTCTAGAAAAACAAGGACTTACTAATATCGTAGCAGTTGTGACTCGTTATTTTGGAGGAATCAAGCTTGGGGCAGGTGGTCTTATCCGAGCTTACTCTGGTAGCGTTGCCCATGCTATTGAAGAGATTGGCCGAGTTGAAGTCAAGGAATTAACAGGACTAACCGTAGAGTTAACCTACTCTCAATACCAAGTCTTCTCCAACTTCCTTGAAAAAGAAGGACTACAAGAATTTGATACAACTTTCTTATCAGATGTTTCTACTACTTTATTTGTCGAAGAGTCTGATATTGAAAGACTTGGTCAAGAACTAACTGAGTTCTATCAAGGGAAAGTTAATTATGAAAAATCTGGAAAGAAAATCGTTGAAATTCCTATCTGATAGTTAAACGTTATCACAGTGATAAAGAAGATGTATTTTACAAGTTGAGCCTACCGTCGTATACTTAAAACCATCAATCAAAGATTAAGAGGATTTTAAATATGACAATTTACAACTCAATCACTGAACTTGTTGGAAAAACACCTGTTATTAAACTTAATTCTATTGTTCCAGAAGGATCAGCAGATGTTTACGTTAAACTCGAAGCATTCAACCCTGGTTCTTCAGTAAAAGACCGTATTGCTCTTCGTATGATTGAAGATGCTGAAAAAGCTGGTACGATTAAACCTGGTGATACCATTGTTGAACCAACTTCAGGTAACACTGGTATCGGTCTCGCTTGGGTTGGGGCTGCTAAGGGCTATAAAGTTGTTATCGTAATGCCTGACACAATGAGTGTTGAACGTCGTAAAATCATCCAAGCTTATGGAGCTGAACTTGTATTGACTCCTGGTAGCGAAGGAATGAAGGGTGCGATTGCTAAGGCTAAAGAAGTTGCTGCTGAACGCAATGGTTGGGTGCCACTTCAATTTGCTAACCCATCAAACCCAGCTGTTCACGCGGCTACAACTGGTCAAGAAATTCTTGAAGATTTTGGTGCAGAAGGTTTGGATGCTTTTGTTGCTGGTATCGGTACTGGTGGTACTATTTCAGGTGTTTCAAAAACCCTTAAGGCTGCTAATCCAAATATCAAGGTTTATGGTATTGAAGCTGATGAATCTGCCGTCTTGAACGGTGATAAACCAGGACCACACAAAATCCAAGGTATTTCAACCGGTTTCATTCCTGACACATTGGATACAAAATCATATGACAGTGTTGTCCGTATTCCTTCTGATGAAGCTATCGCAACATCACGTACATTGGGTAGCCAAGAAGGTTTCCTAGCTGGTATCTCATCAGGTGCTGCTATTGCTGCCGCCCTTAAGGTTGCTGCTGAACTTGGCGAAGGTAAAAAAGTCTTGACACTCTTGCCTGACAATGGTGAGCGTTACCTCTCTACAACACTTTACGATTTTCAAGATTAATAAAAAAGAGAAGCTAGAACATAATGTTCTAGCCTCTTTTTATTGTATAAAGTTAAACCTGTAGTTCATTAATTACTAGAAAAAGTAAGGATTTTAATCTTATTTCCACTGAACTGTTCCTACAAACTTTCTGTTTTTTTATCCTTGTTATTAGTCTAACTCTTTTGCTTCTGTTTCTGCAATTTCAGTAACTGTAAATCCTGCTTCTACAAAAACCTTCTTGAGTTGTTCAATCCCAATCTCTCCTTCAACTTGAAGTTCAACACGAAGCACAGTGTCATTTTTAGGGGCAACAATTGTACGTTCGATGTTGAGATTCTCACTAGCAATAAGGTTCGCAATTTTTTCCAAAACACGTGGAGTATCTGTAACTTCCAACCCAATACGAATTCCAGCTTGACCATAACCAGAAATTTCCAAGAAAGCACGAAAGACATCTTTATCTGTGATAATTCCTGAAATTTGGTCATTGTCCACAACTGGAAGGACTCCAACCTTATTTTGAAGCATGATATAGATTGCATCCTCAAGGCTAGCATATTTGGAAACAGTAAGGACATTCTTGATCATGATATCTCCTACTTTTGTCTTATTAAGGAGATAGTTCATTTCATAAATTGACAAGCTTGTTGCTTTTGATGGTGAGGCCTCCGCCATTGTACCTTCTGTAACAAGCCCAACAAGTTTATCGTGTTCAATTACTGGCAAACGGCGCAAACCTTTCTCACGCATAATATCTGCAGCTACTGCAACTGTTGTTTCTGGTGAGACATAAACTACACGTTTCGTCATAAAATCTTTTACTGCCATGTTTCATTTTCCTCCGAATGATTTCTTACTTGTATTATACCACACTAAGTGAAACCGATTGCAATATTTTACTGAAAAATTAGTATTTCACAATCAGCATGAGACGATAGAAAAACGCCCTTGGGCGCTTTTTCTTATCCTCCAAGATAGGCTTTACGAACTTCATCTGATGCAAGAAGTTCTTCACCAGTACCTGAAAGAACCACTTTACCTGTTTCAAGAACATAACCACGATCCGCAATTGACAAAGCCTTATTGGCATTTTGTTCAATCAAAAGAACTGTAGTCCCTTGTGCCTTGATATCTTCGATAATATCAAAAATTTCTTGAATAAAGATTGGAGCAAGTCCCATTGAAGGTTCATCCAAAAGCAAAAGTTTTGGACGACTCATAAGGGCACGACCCATTGCAAGCATTTGTTGCTCACCACCAGAAAGTGTCGCTGCATCTTGATTCTTACGTTCTTCTAGACGTGGGAAACGTTGGAAGACTTTTTTCAAGAGAGCTGCGTTCTCTTCTTTATTTGTATGAAGGAAAGCTCCCATTTCAAGATTTTCCATTACGGTTAATCCTGCAAATACATGACGTCCCTCAGGTACTTGAGCCAAACCTTCGGCAACAATCTTACGTGCTGGTGTTTTGTGGATGTCGTTTCCAAGATAAGAAATGGTTCCCTCAGTTGGACGAACAAGACCTGAGATGGTACGAAGAATTGATGTCTTACCTGCACCGTTAGCTCCGATAAGAGTTACGACTTCACCTTCATTAACTTCAAAGCTGACGTTTTTTACAGCTTCGATCGATCCATATTTAATTGAGAGATTTTCAACTTTCAACATTGCCATTATGCTTCACCTCCCAAGTAAGCTTCAATAACGCGTTTGTTATTCTTAATTTCATCAGGTGTTCCTTCGGCAATCAAGCGTCCATATTCCAAAACATAAATACGTTCAGTAACATCCATGACCAAACTCATATCGTGCTCAATCAAGATGATGGTAATTCCGAAGTCTTTTTGAATTTGACGAATATGAGCAGTCAATTCAGCCGTTTCTTGTGGGTTCATACCCGCAGCTGGTTCATCAAGGAAAAGAATTTTTGGTTCTGTTGCAAGTGCACGAACAATTTCCAAATGACGTTGTTGTCCGTAAGCCAAGTTTTTCGCAAGTGTATCTGCCTCACCATCCAAATTGAAGATAGCCAACAGTTTCATAGCTTTTGCTTTTAACTCTTCTTCACTTGAATAGTACTTGGGCAAACGCAAAAGAGATGCAAAGAAATTTGAAGGTTGCTTATTTGATAAACCAACAAGAACGTTTTCAAGTACAGTCATGTCTTTGAAAAGACGGATATTTTGGAAAGTACGTGACAAACCGAGTGAAGCGATTTTATAAGGTGCTTTACCGTTTAGGACTGTACCATCAAGTATAACAGTCCCTTCACTTGGCTCATAGACACCAGTCAAAAGGTTAAACAAGGTTGTTTTACCAGCACCATTTGGTCCGATAAGCCCAACCAACTCACCTTCATTGAGTTCCATTGAAACATCACCAACGGCAGTCAAACCACCGAAATTTTTAGTCAGATTTTTAACTTCAAGAAGTGCCATTTTTATTTGCCCTCCTTAGATTTATTGAAGAATTTTGAGAGATAGAGTTCTTTTGTTCCAAGAAGTCCACCTGGACGGAAGAGCATTACAAGAATCAAAGCCAAGGCGTAAATAATCATACGAAGGTTTGAAACATTTTGTAGGAACATGTTGATAATACCAAGAACAACAGCGGCAATGATAGTACCTGTGATAGATCCAAGACCACCAAGAACGGCAATGATAAGGTAATCAATTGATTTCATGATGGTGAAATCTTTTGGCACGACTGTACCGATGTAGCTGACATAAAGTGAGCCAGCAATCGCTGAAATCATGGCACCGATAACAAAGATAAGAACCTTCATTTTTGTGACATTAACACCCATTGACTCAGCAGCAATTTCATCTTCACGAAGAGTGATTGCTTGACGTCCAGTTGCTGAACGTAAGAAATTAAGCACCAAAATTGTAATGATTACCACAAAGAAATAAATTACAGGCCAACTAGTATAGGGAAGGATACCTGTCAAACCAGCGGCACCATTGGTCAATTCACCACCATTAACGATAATGATACGGATGATTTCAGCCATACCAAGAGTTGCAATGGCAAGGTAGTCACCTTTCAAACGAAGGGTAGGTAGACCAAAGATAAGGGCAACAATAGCTGCGATGATGACACCGACAACCATTGAGAGGTAGAAACCGTCATATGTTGGCATCATACCAGTGATGATAGCTGATGAATAGGCACCAATTGCCATGAAACCAGCTTGACCAAGTGTAAATTGCCCTGAGAAACCAAGAACCAAGTTAGTACCAAGTCCCATAAGGATTGAGATTCCAATCCCCATTAAGATTTGGATGTAGTAAAGGTTCATGATACCTGAAAGTTCAAGACCTTTCAAGATAAGGAAGAGCCCAATGATAAGACCAAACCAAATAAGGTTTACTTTTAGATTTTTCTTCATGTCTTACACCTTCTCTTTCACATTTTTACCGAGGATACCCGCTGGGCGAACCAAAAGGATAACAATCAAGACACCATAAACGATGGCATCACGGTAACTTGACAAACCAATTGCAGTTGATAATGTCTCCAAAATACCGATAACAAATCCACCAAGTGCTGCACCAGGGATAATACCGATACCACCAAGAACAGCGGCAACAAAGGCTTTAATACCTGGCGTCATACCCATAAGAGGTTCGATAGAGTTATAGTAAAGACCAATAAGGACACCCGCTGCCCCTGCTAGTGATGATCCAAGAGCAAAAGTGAAGCTAATAGTGTTATTAACATTAATACCCATCAATTCAGCGGCATCACTGTCTACAGATACGGCACGCATAGCTTTACCCATCTTAGTCTTTTTAACAATCAATTGAAGAGCAACCATAAGCACAAGCGCAACTACCAAGATAAGCAATTGCACATTTGTTACAGAGATTGATCCAAGATGATAAGTCTCAATTGCAATCTTTTGAGGGAATGAACGTGTATCTGCCCCTACAAATAGAACCATGATGTACTCAAGGAAGAATGAGACACCGATAGCTGTAATCAAGGCAGAAATACGTGTCGAATTACGGAGCGGGCGATAAGCCAAGAACTCAATAACAACCCCTAAAATCGCACAGACAAGCATAGCAAAGACAAGGGCAACCCAGAAATTCATTCCAAGGCTATTAATCGCATAGTAACCAACGAAGGCACCCATCATATAGATGTCTCCATGGGCAAAGTTAATCAATTTGATAATCCCATAAACCATGGTATATCCAAGGGCAAGTAGGGCATAGATACTACCCAAGATAATACCATTGACTAGTTGTTGGGGAAGTTGTTCAAAAAACATATATAACCAAACTTTCTAGTTCATTTTCAGTATAGATAATAGATTATTTTTCAATTTCAACGGCTTCCGCTGAAACTTCTTCACCATTATCTCTTTTAACCATAAGAGCTGCTTTAATAGGGTTATGATCCTTATCAATCGTCATTTTACCAGTAACCCCGACAAAGTTTTTCAAATGTGCTAAGTTATCAGCAATATCAACTGATGTTTTCGCATCTTTAGATGCTTCTGCAATCATATAAACTGAATCGTACGCTAGAGCAGCAAACATATTTGGTTCAGTTTTGTAAGCTTTTTTATATGCTTCGATGAATCCTGATGCTTTGTCAGAAAGAGAAACATTTGTTGAATATCCTGATACATAGTAGACGTTTGACGCATTCTTTTTACCTGCAAGCTCAGTGAATTTCGCATCACTGAATCCATCAGGTCCAAGGATTGGTTTATCAATTCCAAGGTCACGTGCTTGTTTAGTGATAATACCAGTCTCAGTATAGTAACCAGGCATTACAATCGCATCATAATCAAGGTCTTTAAATTTAGTCAAAGCTGACTGATAGTCCTTGTCACCTGAAGCAAAGGTAGCTTCAGTAACGATTTTACCTTTATATTCACGCTTGAATTCATCTGCAATCCCCTTAGCATAATCCGAAGCATTATCATAGTAGAGAACTACTTTCTTAGCATTCAAATTACTGTAAGAATAAGCTGCCAAAACTTTACCTTGGTAGCTATCTTTAAAGGTTGTACGGAAAACAAATTTCTTAGCTCCGTTAGCATCTACCGTAAGGTCATCCTGAGTACCAGAAGGTGTCAACAAAGGAACCCCTGTTTTTTGTGATACGAGGCTAGCCGCAGCGACAGCACCTGATGTCGCTGGACCAACGATAGCATTTACATTACTCTGAATAGCCAAGTTCGTTGAAGAGGTTGAAGCTTCAGCGTTTTCAGATTTATTATCTTTTGTGACAAGCTCAAGTTTTTTGCCATCGACGCCACCAGCTTTGTTAATTTCATCAACAGCCAACTTAATACCATTTTGCTCTGCCTTACCATAGGCTGCAACGGCACCTGTCAACTCCATATTAACACCAATTTTGATGGTATCGCCAATCTTAGTACCATTGGCATTAGCAGTCACATCTGGTGACTTGCCACAGGCAACCAAGAAAATGGAAGCAAAAAAGGCTAACACAATAAGTGTGATCTTTTTAGACATAAGATTTCTCCTTAATATTTTCTTAAAAAAGTCCACCTTATAGCTTACAGAATTATCAGACAATTGTCAACTACACATAACTAAGCTTTAGCCACAGTAATCGTTTCCATTACTTTAAGAATAACTTTTTGAAAATAAAAAAACTTTTCTCCTATTAAAGAGAAAAGTTCTTAAACGGTTCAGGAACTGAGGTGTCGTAGCGTTCCAGACTACCTACAAAGTCCATATCAATATCAGAATAGTAGGAAGGCAGAACTTTTTTCACTGCTTTCATTCCATCGAGCTCTTTCAAAATATCCTCGACCTTGTCCTCATCTACATAAAGGTGCACATAACGCATCTTATAAGAATGGTAGACAACATCCCCAAACTTGGTAATTTTACGTAAGTCTCTATTGTAGTATAAATAAACAATAATGCCTTGACGCTTAATCATGACTCATTTTCTCCTTTATGTTAGTGTCTCCCTTTTTATGATGCGGTTTGTGAGGGGCAAGAGGTAGCCCAGAATCGATAAAAATCTGGTCTGAAACAGCTTGGGCAATCTCCTCACCAAGATTGGCTAAAATAGTCTGCAAATCGAACTCTGCCTGACGATAGCCAATAACCACCTCGTTCAAATCAATTTGGCGCTTCATTCGCAAAACCTGACGTTTCAACTCTCTCACATCTGGTCTAAAAGCTTCGTACTCCTTAGCAGTATCATAGCTATCCTTTAATTCCTGAAATGCAAAGAGTTGCTCTTGAAGTTCTCTGTCATTTTCGAATTTCTGGCGTTTCAAACGGTAATTTTCTACCTCAGGTAGCTTTAGAAAATACGAAACAAGACAATCTATAGCTTGATCAATAGCAAGCAACTCCTTATTGATTATTAACATGTTTTCTATTATAACACAAAAAGCCAGATGAAACGGTCCTTATACAACCGATTTGCATCTGACTTTTATTTAAGACAAGCTCAGTCTATTTTAATTGGTTATTAGCCATGATTTCATCGATAAAGCCATATTCAAGCGTTTCTTGGGCACTCATCCAATTGTCACGTTCAGCGTCTACATGAACTTTTTCAATTGGCTGTCCAGAATTATCCGCCAAGATTTGCTCCAAGTTATTACGCGTTTTGAGCAAATGTTCAGCTGCGATAGCCATGTCTGTTTGTTGCGTACCACCACCAGTACCACCCATTGGTTGGTGAATCATGTACTCTGCATTTGGCAACATGAAACGTTTACCTTTGGTACCGCTTGAAGCAATAATTGTTCCCATAGATGCTGCCATCCCCATAACGATAGTCTGAACATCAGACTTGATGAAGTTCATTGTATCAACAATGGCAAGACCTGCCGAAACTGATCCACCTGGTGTATTAACATAAAGATAGATATCTTTTGTGTTGTCTTGAGCATCCAAGAACAAGAGTTGGGCGATAATTGAGTTTGCCATATTATCTTCAACAGGACCTGTTAACATGATGATACGATCCTTGAGCAAACGTGAGTAAATATCATAAGAACGCTCACCGCGTGATGTTTGTTCAATTACTACAGGAATCATATGAATCCTCCTTTTAATATTGTCTTGATGCTATTATATGATTTTAGTCAAATTAGGTCAAATAAAAAACATCATTCTTAGCACTCTTTTCAAAAGAGTGCTAAATCACTCTAAAACAATTTCACTTGAAACTTATTAATCTAGTAAAAAAAGGGAAATTTTCCCTTTTTCAACCTATTTTGTACCAAATAGACGGTCACCTGCATCTCCAAGACCTGGAACAATATAACCGTTTTCATTAAGTTTCTCATCCAAAGATGCTGTGTAGATATCGATATCTGGGTGAGCATCTTGCAATTTTTTGACACCTTCTGGTGCTGCAACCAAGCAAACAAACTTGATATTAGCTGCACCACGTTTTTTAAGTGAGTCTACTGCCAAGATTGCTGAACCACCAGTCGCAAGCATTGGATCTACTACAAAGATCTGACGTTGATCAATGTCTTCTGGTAATTTAACTAAGTACTCAACTGGCTCAAGAGTTTCCTCGTCACGATACATACCAATATGACCAACTTTAGCTGCTGGTACAAGGCTAAGGAAACCATCGACCATACCAATACCCGCACGAAGAATTGGAACAATCGCCAATTTCTTACCAGAAAGTTGTTTTTGTACAGTTTTAGTAATTGGTGTTTGAATTTCAACCTCTTCGAGAGGAAGGTCACGAGACACTTCGTAACCCATGAGCATAGCAATTTCATTAACTAGCTCACGGAAGTCCTTAGTAGAAGTATCCTCACGACGGAGGATTGAAAGTTTATGTTGAATCAGTGGATGTGAAATAACTTGAAATTTACCCATAATAGTTTCTTCCTTTGCTTTATATTCACTCCATTATATCAAAAAGGCAAAAAAAACGCTTGCTTTACTGCAAACGTTTTTGAAAAGGATTATTTTTTAGGCAAATGAATCTTTCCTGTGACCAAACCATAGCCAAGAAGAGCTAGACTTGCAATTGCTGCAAAGATAGTCGCCAAGATTGAAAGAATGTTGCTCTTTGAACCTTCTGAATCACTTGGTGTCTTAGGAGTCGTAGCAAGTTTGGCAGCAACTTTAGTATTGTTGTCTTTACTTGACTCATCAGACTTAGTTACTTCATCAGCTTTAGCGACTCCGTGAGACTGAACTTCCTCTTCAGACTTAGCTGGTTTTGGAGCTTCTGTTTCAGTGACAGACTCTTCTTTAACAGGAGTCGTTGAAACAGTTGGTCCAGTTGCTACAATAGCCTCTGGTACTGGTGACGCAATCTCTGTAGCTTGAGCTACTGGACGACGGTCACCCACAGAACTCTCTGTTGAAGGTTTCGCAGGAACCTCTACATGATGATCATCTGATGAATTATTATCATTAGATGGGCGGTCTGTGAAATAAGGGAACGGATTACGAACTGGAGAATCTGGATTCGTCGGCGTTGCTGGTTTATCTTCTTTATTAGTTGATGGTTGATTATTGTCTGCTGGTTTAGAAGGTGTATCTGGTTTGTTAGACTTATCATCAACAGAATGATTACCTTCTGTTGGATTTACTGGTGTTTCTGATTTATCTGATTTCTTGTCTTCACCATCTTTAACAGTTACAGTTAAGACACCGCGAGCTTCAGAAACGCCCGGTGAACCATCAACTGTAGGATAAGTATGTGGTTTAAGACCATAATCTGACACTGCATAATAATCTACGTTATAGTCCTCATTTGGCAATTTAGCACTGTTTTGATCGGCCACGTGTACCAAGCTTTCACTAGATTTATCCCAAATCCAGTCCCCTTGGTTGGTCATCTTAGGAAGAACTTCTGTAGTATCATCTTCATTCATCTTAATGAGGAAGCTTGGAGCCCATGTCGATTTATTCTCAGCACCAGCAATACCACCGCGGTTAGTCATGTAAGAAGTAACCAAGAGAGTATCTGATGATCCTTCAACAGGAACCGCATAGTAAGAATAGGTAGATGTACGCCAGTCAGCTGGAACAGAGGCTGTCAAGACCACACCTGAGCCGTTAAGTGGACGGTATTTCCCACGGAGGCTGTCTGATACGAATCCAAGCATGACAACGTCATCACCGACAGCTTCACGCGCTGCTACAGTACCTTCAGCATCCGTAGATTTGTTGATACGTGAAGCAGTGAAGAGGTAATACTTGCCACCCATCTTAACAACACTTGGACGTTCTACTTCATCAGTAACCATGTGGCTAGTGACAAGCGGTGTGTAAAGTTCAGCTACAGATGGATTTTTCTCATTATCATCAAGTTTCAAGATACCGATAGAACCATTTGCCCATGATGCAAGGTTGTAAAGGTGTTTATTATTAACAATATTGAGGAATGACTTAAGGTTAAAGGCGTCATCTCCTCCATAGTTTGACCATTTGTAAATTTGTTTTTCGCCTTGGTAGTTTTCGTCACCTGTATTTGATTCAAAAATAAGGTAACGGCTACCGTTATCTTCAATGATGTGTGGGTCACGAAGACAGTAGTTATCCGTACGGTCTGGATTACCATCATGGTTATGGTCATCATCAAAAGTACTCATAAATTTAGGATAGCTTTGATAGTGATAATTATCTCCACCAAAGAGAATGTGGTCATTTTCAACTGACTTGATAACAACTTCGTCGTTTTCAACAGCTAGGTTAAGTGTAGCACTAGCCAATTGTTGCCAGTTCAATTTACCGCCACTAGTATCATTCTTAGTGTAGTAAAGTTGGATACTACCGTCAGAGTTTACCGTCGCTGAACCTGACCATTGTTGGTCATCTTCAAGGGCATTATAACCAAAGATTGGACCCGCATTTTTCCAATGTGTAAAGTCATTATCTCCATATTTACTATAGAGCAAGTAAATGTGGTTTGAGTTTTTATTTGGTGCACCGGCCATTGAAATGACTAACTGGTAACCGTTCCAGTTGCTTACTACACCTGACTCAGCATCTTGGACTGGCCAAGAATCCCAAACGTCGATTTCTTCTTTTTTCATCGTTTGGGCATCAACAGTGTTGAAAGCAGGCATATTGATGATTGTATCTGCTTTAAAGTAAGGAACTGCCAATTTGCTGTCTTGCTTCAAGAAGCTAGCAACGATATCTTTCAAGTTACGGTAAGTCAAGCTAGTACCTGTACCCTTGATAGCATCATCGCTAAAGTCAACTTTATTAAGTGCTTTAATTTCTTCCTCAGTCAAGGCAACGATTTGATCTGAGGTCATATTATCTTCAACAATAGACTTGATACGACCATTAAGTTTGCTAAGGTTTGCATTAGCAGCGCTGTTTTCAGTAGGTTTAAGGGCTACTTCAGTGTGTGTATCAGCTGTTTCTGAGCTTGCTGTTGAAGTTGGTGCTTCTACTGCAGCCTCTGATGTATGAGCTGGAGCAGAAACCGCAGCAACTGTTGATGAAGGTGTTGTTGCATCTGATGAAGATGTCACTACTGTGCTAGACGCCTTTTCTTCGACTACTGATGGAGTTGTGTTGCTTGGTTGTGTCTCTGTAACTGGTGTAGTTGCAACCTCTGAATGTGCAACTGAAGATTCAACTGCTTCTGAAGTTGCCACACTTGTTGCTGTTTCACTGGCTACCGTTAGAGATGCTGTGCTTGTTTCTGGTGTTGCTGTCGCAGTAGCTACCGCTGGTGCTGTTTCTGTAACTTGATCAGCTTTTACCTGAGTGGCACCCAAAAATGCCAAGGTACCAACGAGCGCTGATGTTGCCCCTACTGTGGCAACCTTACGGATGCTATAACGCATCTTTTTGCACTCTGCTTGCTTTGGTGCTACTGTATTTGACTGTGAATTAACTGTACTATCCATATTAAACTCTCCTTTTAGGTTTTCACATGTTTTATTCTATCATTTTTTAATCTAAATTCCAATCTTTTTTTAATGACAAATTTATATTTTTTGTAAAAAACTATTTTTTTGTTAAAATAATAACTACAAAATAAGTAATTTTATCAGGAAATATCACTATATGGAATCAAAATATTCACCTCTAATTTTAGCTCTCGTTTTTTTAATTTTATTTTTTGTTTTTATAATAAAAAATGAGAACGCTAACAATCCTTCCCAAAAAACAAATAAG
This sequence comes from Streptococcus sp. HMSC064H09, assembly GCF_001812625.1. Taxonomy (NCBI): domain Bacteria; kingdom Bacillati; phylum Bacillota; class Bacilli; order Lactobacillales; family Streptococcaceae; genus Streptococcus; species Streptococcus sp. HMSC064H09. Next base: position 102,690 of record NZ_KV809571.1, on the reverse strand, counting down.
GTTTCTATGAGTCAAACCTTTCATCTAGCATCTCATAAAGGATGGTCTAACGACCTACAGACTATCGTGTGGAATCAAGAAAAAAATTACTATGATATCTATTTTCTACATTCTGTAGATGGGGCTACTGATCCTTTTGGACCTAGCGGTCAAGATTGGATACATACAACGACTAAAGATTTTATCACCTATAGTAAACAAGAGACTGCTATACCAGCAAAGGGTGGCGACTCTAAAGAAGGATGGCATTCTGCTTGGACAGGGAGTGTAGTCACAGATAGTCAGGGGATTTCTAGTAGCCAAAACGAAGAACCTGTCGCCTATTTTACTGGACTCATGGATGATGGAAGCCAAGCAATCTATGCTAGTGCATCAAATGACAAGGGAACTAGCTTTACTAAAGCCTTAAAAGATGGTAAACCTTTATTGACAAAGGAACAATCCTATAACGGTAAAGACTTCCGCGATCCTTATGTCTTCCACTTCAAAGACAAATTACTCATGTATGTCGCTGAAGGTGACGCCTTAGGTGTTTATCAATCTCAAGATGGTATCAACTGGACCAAAGCAGATAGCAAGGGAGACTCCAAAATCCTACCCGAAACATTTTTTAAGGGTCGTAACTGGCAGGACAACGCTCCTATCGAGTGTCCCGTTCTCAAAACAATGACAACAACTGATGGTCGGGACAAGCAAGTTCTCTTTTTTGGAGCTAAGGATACAGCCTCAGGCGAAACAACTGGAACCTACTATACTGTAGGGCATTTAGATGGTAACGGCTTATTTATTGCAGATACAGAAACAAAACGCTTAGATCAAGGCTCAGACTATTATGGCGCTAACTTCACTGGAAGCGATCGAATTGAAGAAAGCAATCATAACCTTATCAGTCTTGGCTGGGTTGGTAATTGGAATTACTTCACGTCAGGCATTCACAGTGACCAAGAGGCCAAGAGTGATTTTCTAAAAACTATCGGTTTTTACGCTACACCCAGACAGCTACAACTGGATAAGGACGGTATTATTCAGTCCGCTCCCCTCTATAAAAATGAACAATTAACCCTCAAAAATCAAAACGGCAACATTTCGAGTCAAAGGCCACTCACCAGTGACAATAGAAAACCTTGGATTGATAAAAGTCACAATCAGAATGCTAATGGCCTTCTTGACCTTTCTGAAAAAAATAGTGCGGGGTATTACCAACTGCATTTTTCAAATATTAAGAAAGAAGGAGGCTATATCTACATTGATATCTGGCAAGGCTCTGATTACGTTAAAATCGCCTACCAAATAACAAGTGGTACCTATCGGGTCTCTGCCTATGCTGCTGAACTGAACAACAGCATGGATGGTAGTCAAACTGCCTCTTCTTACTATTACGATGGACTCTTGGGTAACGGTCAAGGTTTTCAAGCTGACAGTCTCTATAAGGAAAATGATAATATCACTATAACGCTTATTACAGACAATCGTAGCTTGGAAATTTTCTTCCCCAATGGCCAAACCTACACTCTAGCCAGATTTAATACCTCTGGCAAGCAGGATGTCAAGGTTTTCTCCACTCAGGAAGATCTACTATTAAACTTGAAAATCTACGATGTACACTCATAACAATAATAAAAGTGATGCAAACAGCATCACTTTTATTATTTTCCAAAGACAGAAACAAGACGTTTAACTCCTTCGGCAACAACCGTAGTTGGCGTAGCTACGTTAAAGCGGAAATGTTTTTCTCCTTCGGAACCAAAAGTAATACCGTCATTTAGCACTACCTTGGCTTCTTCTTTAAGCAAACGTCCAAGTTCATTATGGTCTTGATCATAGGCTGAAAAATCAAGCCAAACCAAGTAAGTTCCCTCAGGTTTCATGACCTTGATATTAGTCTTTTCACTAAATTCTTTGGTTAAAAGGTCAATATTAGTTTCAAAGACAGTTTTCAATTCCTCTAACCAAGGTTTCCCATAGGTCAGAGCTGCTTGGGTTGTAATCAAACCAATGGTTGGAATTTCATGTTGATTATTTGCCAATTGCTTTTGTTTAAAGGCTTTACGTAAGTCTTCATTTTCAATGATAGTAAAACTGTTTTTGGTACCAGCAATATTAAAGGTTTTAGTAGCCGAACTAAGCACCAAGGTAAAGTCCTTGTAAGCATCTGAAATGGTATTCATAGAGATGTGCTTATTCCCATATAGAGCTAAGTCTTGGTGGATTTCATCAGATACCAAGAGGACACCATGTTTCTGGCACAAATCTGCTACCTTAGTCAATTCCTCTTTGGTCCAGACACGCCCACCTGGGTTATGTGGGCTACAGAAAACATAAAGTTTAACATCATTCTCGACGATATCACGTTCCAATTGTTCAAAATCAATTTCGAAATGGCCATTAACTTTAACAAGACTATTTTCAATCAATCGACGATTATTCAAACGGACAGAACGAGCAAAAGGCGGATAAACTGGTGTATTGATGAGAACAGCATCGCCTTCTTTCGTAAAGGCTTGAATAGCTGTTGAAATGGCTGGGACAACACCTTCAATAAGCACAATACTCTCTTTATCAACGACATAACCATGTTGATTTTTTTCCCAATTAATAATGGACTGATAAAGCTCATCACTTGGATAAGGATAACCAAAAATATGTGTCTCAGCATAGTTGATGACTGCATCCCTAATCTCAGGAACAGGTAGGAAGTCCATATCAGCAACCCAAAGCTCAAGGAGTTCTGGATTACTTTCAGCTTCGTGCCATTTCATGGTGTTTTGATTCAAGCGATTTGGTTGTGTTGTAAAATCATAACGTGTCATAGATAACTCCTTAAAGACTAAGGGCATTTTCCAAGTCAGCAATCAAATCTTGTGCTGCTTCAATACCAATTGAAAGACGAAGCAAGTCGTCTGTCAAACCATAGGAAGCACGTACATCACTTGGAATATCTGCGTGGGTTTGTGTCGTTGGGTAGGTAATCAAGCTTTCGACACCACCTAGGCTCTCCGCAAAGGTAAAGACCTTTAGAGAATTGATAATGGTTGGAATCTTGTCTTGATCAGCCACTTTGAAGGAAATCATCCCACCCTTGCCTGGATAGAGAACTTCCTTAACAGCCGGTGACTTTTCTAAGAAAGCTACAACTTCTTGAGCATTAGCTGTCGATGCCTCCATACGAAGTTTTAAGGTCTTAAGACCACGCATGAGCATATAGCTATCAAATGGTGATAAGGTAGGACCCGTAGTATTGAGGTTATAATAAAGTTTATCGTAAAATTCTTGGTTGCTAGTCACAACAACACCAGCCAAAACATCATTATGACCTGATAGGTATTTAGTAGCTGAATGTACAACGATATCAGCACCTTGAGTAATCGGTGTTTGATAGATTGGGCTATAGAAAGTATTATCAACAATAACCACTGCACCCTTATCATGAGCAATTTTTGCCACTTTTTCAATATCAAACTCAATCATAAGTGGATTTGTTGGTGTTTCGATGTAGACAATATCAGTATCATCAGTGATGGCCGCAATCATCTCGTCTTCGGTATTAGTGTATTCAAAAAAGAAGCGACCTTCTTTTTCCTTGTCATTAAACCAACGGAAAGAGCCTCCGTAAAGGTCACGCGCAGCTACAACCTTGCTACCTACTGGGAAAATTTCAAAGGCCAAAACAATGGCGCTCATCCCTGAACTTGTCGCAATAGCATAATCTGCTTTTTCAATAGCTGCAAGTGTTTTTTCCACTGTTGCGCGTGTTGGATTTTTAGTTCGTGTATAGTCAAAACCAGTAGAATGGCCAAATTCTGGATGTTGGTAGGTTGTTGAAAAATGAATCGGTGAAGCCAAGGCTCCTGTTGCTTCATCCGAATTGATTCCTGCGTGTGCCAAAATGGTTTCTAATTGATATTCTTGTGTCATAATGTGCCCTTTCTACATGGTAAAGTGGATATAATCCATATCTATGACCTCTATTTTATCACTATTTTCTGAAAATAATGGTAAGTTCATCATACGGATTCTTGATAGTTAGTTATAGTTTATTTCTATAACCTAAAAAGACAGATAGATACTGACTCTAATTTAAAATAAGGCCAATTTTTGAGATTGTCTAAAGTAGATTTTCAAGCATCAAAAAGTGCCTGAAACATCATAGTTTCAAGCACTAAGAAATGATTTAAAAGTCTCGCTGCAATCCGAAGTAAGCTACTGACTTACTTTTTATCAAATAAGCGATATCTGATTTCTTCCAAAGCCATAATAACAAACGGACAAGCAAGTAAATAGAGCCAATCATCAAGTCCAATAGGTGCAGTGTTAAATAGCGTGTGGAAGAAAGGCACGTAAGACAGGATGATAAAGAGAACAATTTCTAAAACAATCCCTAAGCTAATAATCCGATTAGCAAATGGTTTAACTTGGAATATAGACCCTCTACCTTTACGACTATTCATAGCCATACCAATTTGGGTAAAGATAATAGCACCTAAGGTCATAGTGGTTGCCTCTCGATAAAGAGGACCTGAGCTGGCCAAATGGTTTAAATTACCTTGATTAACCCAATAATTAAGGAAGAAAGCTCCCATAGCTAAGGCTGCTTCAATCAGTCCATACCAGACAAAAGCTTTAATCAATAATTGTCGATTGAGCAAGCGATCTGAAAGACGTCTTGGCGGTCTATCCATAACGCCCTCTTCAGGTGGTTCAACCCCCAATCCCAAAGCAGGTACCATATCTGTCCCCAAGTCAATAGCTAGGATTTGCATAACCGTTAAGGGAAGAGGTATGCGTCCCAAAGAGAACAAGAAGAAAGCAGAGGGTACGGCTTCTGGCGTGTTGGAATTAAAAATATAAGTCAGGAATTTTTGAATGTTTCTATAAACTGCACGACCTTCTTCAACAGCATGTACAATCGAAACAAAATGATCATCTGTTAAGATCATATCCGCAGATTCCTTGGCAACATCGGTTCCCGATACCCCCATAGCTACACCGATATCAGCTTTTTTAAGGGCAGGGGCATCATTAACACCATCACCAGTAACAGCGACAACCTCACCAAGCTCCTGAAGTGCATTGACCACACGGTATTTTTGTTCAGGTGCTACACGAGCAAAAACAATTTCCCCTTTAAGCGCTTCTTTGAGCTGGTCGTCATCCATGGCAGCTAGTTCAAGTCCCGAAACAACACGCGCATCATCACCTTGTACAATTCCGATTTTCTTGGCAATACTGAGAGCTGTCAAACCATAGTCACCTGTTACCATGATAATACGAATACTAGCTCTATGGCATTTCTCAATAGCCTCTCGCACCCCCTGACGTGGCGGATCACTCATGGCAACTAAACCTAGAAAGACCATACTGTCCTCCAGGGTCTGCATGTCCCACCGGTCTTCTCCAATATGCTCGCTATCTAAAGGTCTATAGGCCACAGCTAAAACACGTAGACCATCACGGGCAAACTTATCGTTAGCCGCAAGGATAGCCTGACGCTCAGTAGCTGTCAATGATTTAATCATCCCTTGATTATCAAAGTAATCTGAGCAAAGCTCCATCACTTCTTTTGGAGCACCTTTGGTGATAGATATATGATAACTACCATCCAATCCTGACTCAAGCTTATGCACTGTTGTCATCCGTTTACGATCAGAATCAAAGGGAATTTCCTTGATGCGAGGGGCCCAAGTATGATTGTCATTTAAATTAATTCCTGCTTTTTCAGCGAGAACATTAAGACAAGCCTCCGTCGGATCACCTAAAATCGTATAATTGGGATTATCAGCACTAGGAGCTACAACTTGAGCATTGCTAGCCAAATGTGAGAATCTGACCAAACGATTAAGGAGCTCATTTTCTTCAAGAGAAACAGGTTGTCCTTCCTGCTCAATCTGCCCTTCCGGTGCGTAACCTAGCCCAGTTACCCCATAACTGTCTGACAAGGTCCACAGGTGGTTAACCGTCATAGCATTTTGCGTCAAAGTCCCTGTTTTATCCGAACAAATAACAGAAGTTGCTCCTAGTGTCTCTACCGAAGACAACTTCTTAACCAAAGCATGATCCTTAGCCATACGCTGAACTGCCATGGCTAGAGAGAGAGTAACTGTGGGAAGAAGTCCCTCTGGAATAAAGGCCACAATCATCCCCAATGCAAAAATAAAGGCTTGAGACAAAGGCTGATGGACAAATAGAGTCGCTGCCACCATAAAGAAGAGACCTACAGATACTGCGATGACCGAAATCTGTTTGGTCAAATGGTCTAGTTCCTTTTGCAGTGGACTTTTTTCCTGAGCTAGGTTTTGCGTCAAGTCTGCAATTTGTCCGAACTCAGTTTTCATACCGATAGCAGATACTATAAAATGTCCAGAACCAGAAGAGACTGTCGTCCCTGCAAATACCATATTGTCATATTCTAACTCAGTCTTGTCGGGAGTCAAATCTGCTTGATCTGACTTATAAATAGGATTAGACTCACCAGTGAGGGCAGACTGGTTAACCTGCAAATCTGTCACGGCGACCAAGCGTCCATCTGCAGAAATACGGTCTCCTTCTTCAATGAAAACCAAGTCACCTGGCACCAAGTCCTGAGCTAGAATCTTATCCTCCTTACCATCACGAAGAACTCGCGTATAGGCTGGAAGAAGCTTGTTAAGAGCTGCCGTAGCCTGACTTGCTCTATATTCTTGAATAAAGCTAAAGAGACCATTAATAATGTTGACCAACCAGATTGCAATCCCCAACTCTAAACTATGAGAAAGCATAGCGATAAAACCACCGACCCACAATAAGAGTGCCATAAGACTGGTAAAATGCCTGAAAAAGACCAGCCAAATAGGCTCCTTCTTACTTTCCTTCAATTGGTTAGGGCCATAAGTCGCCTGCCTCTCCTTAACCTCTTGTAAGCTCAAACCTTGAGTGCTTGTCTGCAAGACTTGGTAAACTTGTTCGGGAGGATAGGTCCCTAATTTTATATTTTCTTGTCTAGAATCAACCATAATCCTTTCCTCGATTCTAAATCATTAAAACGATTTCATTTTTTCACCCTCATTATACTCCTTTTTCAGAAATTGTTGAAAAGAAAAAAACCAAGCCACACAACTTGGTTTAAATCTTATTTAATATGTAATTTAGCACGCAGACTAGCAGCTCGGGCACCAAGCAAGTGATCAGCCATACGAGTTACAAGAGCAAGAACGCCATAGACACCGATTCCAAGGCCTCCTCCAATGACCAAGTAAATCACACTACCCATACGGCTTGTTGGTGACAGTACAAACTGGAACAACCAATAGAAGACCGCAACTGGAATAGCCATGAGTACTGTAAGGATACAGATGAGCAAGGCTTTTCTAAACACTGTCTTACGACTAAAGTGCGTAACAGTGTGGAGGTGATTATACATGAGAGCAATTGGAACACCTAAACCGATGGCTGTTGAAATAACAGGGCCAAGGGCTCCTAGGAAAATAATCAATGGCAACTGTAGAACAGCCTTAACTAAAACCCCAATCGCAAAATAGTTAATAGCTTTACGGGTTTCAAAGATTGCCTGAAGCATTGGTGCTAAAACGCTATACAAGGCCAAGAAAATAACTTGAATCAGACTGGCTACAAATAGCAAGTGGGCCTGACTATCTGGGGCCCCATAAAAAACTGTATAAAGTGGTTTAGCTAAAATCACTGACCCCACAATAGCAGGAACAATAAAGAGCAAAAGCAACTGTAGGTTATTGATAATCAGTTTAGCCGCTCCCTTAAGATCTTTCTTAACCATATTTTCCGTCAAGAGTGGAATCCCAACCCCGGCAATAGAAAGAGCAACGGCAATCAAAATCATGGTAATCTTACTTGGGTTTGAAGACAAGTAAGCATAGAGAACCTGAAGTTGACTGTTACTATAGCTTGTAAACTTCTCCATAGTACGGATAAAGGTCCATTGATCAATCAGTTGGAAAAGCTGAATAGCAGATCCAGTGATAATAAAAGGGACAGCTTCCTTAAAGGTTTCAATAACAATTGCAGTTGGATTGATATCCGGATGAACAGCCTGCTTGCCAAAAAGGCTCTTGAGCTTGCCCTCCTTCCAAAGGTAGAAGAAAAGCACCCCATAACTAGCCAACATACCGATGAAAGCGGCAAAAGTCGATTGGACAACTGCCGTCACATAATCGCCTGTCCCAATTTTCATGATGAAGAAGGTAGCCAACAGCATCCAAATAACACGGATAATCTGTTCCGCAATCTGACTTAAGGCATATGGCTTCATATTGTTAAAGCCTTGGAAAAAGCCTCGTAAAACAGACATGGATGGGAAAATAACAACTGCCCAAGAAAGACTACGCATTACGCGAACCAGATCCTCATCTCCCCCAGAAAGGTAAGACATCCACGGCGAAGCAAAGTACATGAAAACGCCAAAGATCAATCCGAGACCAATCATGTAATACAAGATACGCTTGAGTAAGAAGAAACTCGTCTCCATCTTTCCAAGAGTGTTGTATTTAGACACCTGTTTGGCAATTGCGACTGGAATCCCTGCTGTAGAAATCAAAAGGAAAAGGGCATAAATGTTATACCCTTGACCAAAGAGGGCATTGGCTTGGTCGCCCTGTTTACCCATCCAAGCATACCAAGGAATAATGTAAAGTGCCCCTAATAGACGACTGATAATATTGGATGCTGTCATCCACGCCGTCCCTCTTAGCATCTGCTGCTGCTGTGTGTCAGTTTTAGTTTCAGTCATAATTTTCTTTCTAAAGAATAAAATATAATCTAGTTTATTATAAACTTTTGGCTGTGACTTGTAAAACAAGAACATTAAGGCTAAAATAGGAACTATGATTACTATTGAACAAGTTCTAGAGGTTCTCAAAAAGGACCGTAATTTTCGAGATATTATTGACCAAGACAACTACTACTATTCATGGACTGGAGTGACTTTTGATCATCTTTCTTACGACAGTCGTGATGTCACACCATCTTCCCTCTTTTTTGCCAAAGGGGCTGCCTTTAAGCCTGAATTTTTAGAGAATGCTGTCAAAGCTGGCTTGAGTTTCTACGTGGCTGAGAAAGATTATCAAGTGGGAATACCTGCCATTATCGTATCAGATATTAAACAGGCTATGAGCCTCGTTGCTCAGGCCTTCTACCAATACCCTCAAGACAAGCTTAAATTACTGGCTTTTACTGGGACAAAAGGGAAAACAACAGCAGCCTACTTTGCCTTCAATATTCTCAAGCAAAGTCATAAACCTGCTATGCTTTCAACCATGAACACGACATTAGACGGAAAAAACTTCTTCAAGTCTACCTTAACAACACCTGAGAGTTTGGATCTTTTCCGTATGATGGCTGAAGCTGTTGATAATGGCATGACCCATCTGATTATGGAAGTCTCAAGTCAAGCCTATCTGACTAAGCGTGTCTATGGACTGACTTTTGATGTGGGTGTCTTTCTTAACATCAGCCCAGACCATATTGGACCTATTGAACATCCAACCTTTGAAGACTACTTCTACCATAAGCGTCTTCTCTTGGAAAACAGTCGAGTTGTTATCGTCAATAGCGGTATGGATCACTTTGCTTTTGTCGCTGAGGAAGTTGCGGATAAAGAGCATGACTTCTATGGTAAAAACTCCGACAATGCTGTTAAACATGGCTCAGGTTTTAGCTTTAAGGCAAGTGGGAAATTAGCCGGCGACTATGATATCCAACTTATAGGTGACTTTAACCAGGACAATGCTATGGCTGCAGGTCTAGCCTGCCTACGTCTTGGAGCTAGCCTTCAAGACATCAAAGAAGGGATTACTCAGACCTCTGTTCCAGGTCGTATGGAAGTTCTTACACAAACTAAAGGAGCCAAGGTTTTTGTGGACTATGCTCACAATGGAGATAGCCTAGATAAGCTCTTACAAGTCGTAACCAGCCATCAAGATGGCCATATTAGCCTAATTCTAGGGGCTCCTGGAAATAAAGGTGAAAGTCGTCGTAAAGACTTCGGACATGTCCTCAATACCTACCCTGATGTTGATGTCTTCCTAACAGCCGACGATCCTAACAAGGAGGATCCTCTTGCTATCTGTCAAGAAATTGCCAGTCACATCAACCGTGAGGTACGTATCATTGTTGATCGAGAAGAAGCAATCAAAACAGCAATGTCTGAGACTACAGACTCCAAAGACGCTGTGGTTATTGCCGGTAAAGGTGCTGATGCTTTCCAAATCGTAAATGGGAAACGTGATAACTATGCTGGCGATATTGAAGTCGCTAAAAAATATTTGTAAAGATTTAATTAAAAAGATTCAATGACATATCATTGAATCTTTTTAATTCATCTCAATTTTACAAATTAAAGCAATACTACCGATAACGTCTCAATTGAGGAGGCGTGTAAGACTGGACGAAAGCTTCAATTTCTGAAAAATCATCTGTAAAGAGGAATTTTGCTGCTGTTTCAGCCTCCAAAAAATCATGAGCAACCATGGTATCTAACATCGTTTTCATAGCATCATAATAGCCATTGAGATTGAAGAAAACACAGGGTTTGTCCAACTTACCGACTCGAGCAGCTGCAATAGCTTCAGAGATTTCTTCCAGTGTCCCTAAACCTCCTGGAAGGGCGATAAAGAGATCTCCTTGCTCTAGCATGGCAGTCTTTCGTTCTGCCATAGTTTCTACTATGGTCATTGAGGTTAACCCCTCATAAGCTATCTCCCTATCTTTGAGGAATTGTGGCATAATGCCATGAGCCTGTCCACCATTTTCCAAAACCGTATCACCAAGAACTCCCATAAGTCCCATCTTACTGCCACCATAGACTAGGGTATGCCCATTTTTAGCAATCCACTGACCCAAGGCAATTGTTGCTTTCTTAAAGCTAGGATTATCACCCATATTAGCACCCAAATAGACCGTTACTTTCATTGAAGTCCTCCTTTTTATTCTATTATAACGCAAAATTCCTGCCATAACTGACAGGAATTTTTTCTTAGTCTTTACGCTCCAAATTACGAAGCATTTCATCAATTTTATTACCGTATTCGATAGACTCATCTTTAATAAAGGTCAAATCCGGAATCTTATACATAGTCAATTTTTTACCAAGTTCACGCTTGATTGTCCCAGTAGCCTTTTCAAGACCAGTTTGTGCTTTTTGGTTATCTGAGGCCAAGGTTGAATGAATGGTGTAAAAAATCTTAGCAGCTGACAAATCACCAAGCATCTGTACATCTGTGATAGTGACATCTTGCACGCGTGGATCACGAACTTTCTTTTGAAGAATTTCATTGACCTCACGTTTGATTTCCATACCAACACGGTCTACACGAAATGAATTTCCCATAGTCTTATCCTTTCTCTCTTATTATGATGGAACAAAAGCCAGGCCAGATGACCTAGCTTTGTCTCCTAAGTAAGCTTTCTTAAAAGCTAACAAAATTAACGTTTAATTTCTTCCATAATGTAAGCTTCGATAACGTCATCAACTTTAATATCGTTATAGTTTTCAATCATCAAACCACCCTCTTGAGCGTTTCCGACTTCTTTAACGTCATCTTTAAAGTGTTTCAAGCTTGCCAATTTACCATCAAAAATAACGACACCATCACGAATCACACGGGCACTTGAATCACGAGTGATTTTACCACTAGTAACCATGAACCCACCGATTGTTCCGACTTTAGAAACCTTGAAGGTTTCACGGATAATAGCTTCACCAATGACTTTTTCTTCAAATTCAGGATCAAGCATCCCTTTCATGGCATCTTCGATTTCTTCGATAACCTTGTAGATGATGCTGTGAAGACGAATTTCAACTTCATCAGTTTCCGCTTGTTGACGTGCTTGTGGGGTAGGACGAACGTTAAATCCGATAACAACAGCATCTGAAGCTTCCGCAAGAGTAATATCAGATTCGTTGATAGCACCTACTGCTGAGTGAACAACATTAACACGAACACCCTCAACATCAATCTTAAGAAGTGATGCTGCCAAGGCTTCAACAGAACCTTGTACGTCAGCCTTGATGATAACATTAACAGTCTTCAATTCACCAGCTTTAAGGGTATCAAAGAGGTTATCAAGACTAACACGATGTGTTTGTTGACGTTGTTTCATAAGGGCACGTTTGGCACGTTCTTCACCGGCTGCACGAGCTGCTTTTTCGTCTTCATAAACGGCAAAATGGTCACCCGCCATAGGCGCTTCGTTCAAACCAGTAATTGAAACTGGTGTTGATGGTGCTGCAGTCTTAATACGACGACCAAGGTCATTGGTCATAGCACGGACACGTCCGAAGGTATTACCAACAACGATTGGGTCTTGAACATGCAAGGTACCTTGTTGAACAAGGAGGGTTGCAACCGCACCTTTACCTTTATCCAAACGCGCTTCAATAACGGTACCGATGGCACGAACTGTTGGGTCAGCTTTAAGTTCTTCCACTTCAGCCACAAGAAGAACTGTTTCAAGCAATTCTTCAATATTTTGACCAAACTTCGCTGAAATTTCAACGAATTCGCTATCCCCACCCCATGCAGTTGAGATAACGCCATGCTCTGCCAATTCACCGATTACACGCTCTGGGTTAGCACCTGGTTTATCAATCTTGTTAATCGCAACAATGATTGGAACACCAGCAGCCTTAGAGTGGTTGATGGCTTCAATAGTTTGTGGCATAACACCGTCATCCGCAGCGACAATCAAGATAGTAATATCTGTAACAGAAGCACCACGGGCACGCATAGATGTAAAGGCCGCGTGTCCTGGAGTATCAAGGAAGGTGATTTTCTTACCACCCTCTTCAATTTGGTAGGCACCAATATGCTGTGTGATACCACCAGCTTCTCCAGTCGCAACACGTGAGTTACGAAGGGTATCAAGAAGGGTTGTTTTACCATGGTCAACGTGTCCCATGATAGTAACAACTGGTGCACGTTCTACCATAGCATCTTTATTGAGGTAGTCTTCGTCAACAAAGAAACGTTCGATATCAGCATTATCGACTTCTTCTTTCTTGGTTGCTTCAATACCGTAGTCAACCATCAACAACTCAATAGTATCCCCATCAAGAGATTGGTTCTGAGTTGCCATAACACCCATCATGAAGAGTTTCTTAACGATTTCAGCTGGCTCACGTTTAATACGTTTTGCGATTTCTGCAACCGTCATGCCTTCAGTGTATTCAAATTCTTTTGGTAATTCATGGAATTTACGCTCTGTTACTGGTTTTGGAGCTGAATTACCACGGTTATTTTTACCTTTTTTATTTTTGTTTTTATTCCAGTTACTATTTCGTTGATTTCTCACTTGGTTTTGATTATTCCACTTATTATTTCTTGTTTGCTTAGGTCCATCTTCATTCTCGCGACGATTATCACGTGATTTATCTGGACGTGCCTTTTTACGACGTGTATCTTGTGTTTGCGCAGCTAGAGCTGGTTGAGCAGCCGGTGCTGGCTTGGGAGCTGGCTTAGCTTCAGCAACTGCTTTTTGAGCAGCGACTTCAGCCTGTTGTTTTTCTTTTCTTGCCTTTTCTTGCTCTTTCGCACGGCGTTGCTCTGCAGCTTTTTCTTCACGGAAGCGTGTTTCACTTTGACGTGAATATTCTGCATTTTGCTCTGCTTTCAAGGCTGCTGCACGCGCTTTAAAGTCAATACGTGGACCTGCCTGATTGTTGCGGGCAGCATCGTTACGTTTATTTCGACCTTGATCATTGCGCTGTTTACCTTGGAAATTACGGTCACGATTACTATTGTTATCGCGGTTTCCATTGTTACGGTTGCCTTGACCATTTCCATTTTGGTTGCGACGATCATTATTCTGACGTTTACCTTGATCGCTCCCTTGTTGATTTCGGTTACGATTACGGTTGTCACGGCCTCCGCCATTTTGACGACGCTCTGCCTCTGCCTTGGCACGTGCTTCACGTTCTGCCTTAAAATTACGGCTTTGTGGTTTTTTCGGAGTCGCAGGGGCTTCTTTGACTTCAGCCTTTGATGTTTCTTTAGCTGGAGCTGATTTGGCAACAGGTACCTTATCAACCTTAGGCGCTACCTTTTCCTCTTTAGGAGTTGGTGTCGCTTTAGGAGCTGGCTTGCTTTCAGCCTTAGCTGTTCCCCCTTTTAAACTTGAAGTGATACGATTAGCATCAGCTTCTTCAACTGATGAGGAATGGCTCTTCACAGAAAGACCAAGTTCTTGAGCTTTCGCAACAACAACCTTACTTTCTACACCAACCTCTTTTGCGATTTCATATAATCGTTTCTTTGACACGTGATGTCCTCCTATTCTTTAGTCCATAAGAGTCCTCATTTTCTTTGAAAATCCAGCATCAACTACAGCAACCGTTTTTCTTGGTTTACCAATAGCCATGCTTAATTCCAGTGCGTTAAACACTGTGGAGACTTCTATATTATAGTAGTTACATTTATCAGTCGTCTTTTTAGTCACGTTACTACCAGCATCATTGGCAAGAAAAACTAGTCTCGCCTGTCCTGATTGAACTGCCTTGATGACAAGTTCTTCGCCAGAAATAAGCTTTCCAGCTCTTTGTGCCAGTCCCAACATATTTGACAATTTTTCTGTGTTATTCAAGACCTAACTCTCTTCTTTTGACCTTGTGATCCACATAAGCAATGAGTTCATCATAAAAACTTTCAGGAACATCCATTGAGAAACTATGGTTAAAAGCACGTTTCTTTTTAGCTTGGAGAGCTTCTTCATTATCTAGTTTAATGTAAGCACCTCGGCCATTTTTCTTTCCTGTTGGATCAATGAAAATCTCACCATCTTTAGTTTTTACAATGCGGAGCAAATCACGTTTATCAATGATTTCTCCTGAGACAACTGATTTGCGTAAAGGTATTTTTCGTGTTTTAGCCATCAAACACCTCTATGTTCTTCTTATTCTGCTTCTGTTGTTTCAGTTACTTCTTCTGTTGTGACTTCAACAGGTGTAGCTTCTTCTGCAACAATCTCATCTACAACTTCCTCAGTAGCAGCCTCAGCTTTTTCAGCTTCGAGTGCTTCGTATTCAGAAGCTGACTTGATGTCAATACGGTAACCAGTCAAATGAGCTGCCAAACGAACGTTTTGCCCACGACGACCAATTGCAAGAGATAATTTGTTATCTGGCACAACTACTGTTGCACGTTTGCTATCATCTTCGTCGAAGAGAACATAGTCCACTTCAGCCGGTGCAATAGCATTGTAGATGAATTCAGCTGGATCTTCAACCCATTGAATAACATCAATATTTTCCTCAACAGGAACTTCAATTCCTGTCTTAGCATCCAAACGTGTTGGGTGGAAACGGCTGACAACTTTCTTAATATTGCTTCCACCACGACCAACGATAGTACCAATAGCATCAACGTTAGGATTATGACTGCGAACAGCAACCTTAGTACGATCACCTGCTTCACGAGACACGCTCATGATTTCTACAGTTCCATCAAATACTTCTGGAATTTCTTGTTCCATGATACGTTTGATGAATTCTGGATGGCTACGGCTAACAAAGACGTTAACACCTTTAGGGTTGTTTTCAACTTTATAAACATAAACATCAATGACATCATGTGACTTAAAGCTTTCACCAGGAATTTGGTCTTGGCGTGACAATTGGGCTTCAAGTGTTCCAAGATTCACATAAATGAAGCGTTGGTCAAAGCGCTCAACTGTCCCTTGCATGATTTCACCTTCATGTTGTTTATAGTCATTATAAGTGATTTCACGCATCTGCTTGCGCATTTTTTCCATAATGGTTTGTTTGGCAGATTGCGCTGCAACACGACCAAATTCATCGACTGACTCTTCAAAACGAATCTTGTCACCAAGCTCGTAAGCAGAGCTGATAGCAAGGGCATCTTTCAAGCTAATTTCCAAACGACTATCAAAGACTTCGTCTACAACTTCACGAACGGTATAAACTTGAAAATCACCTGTTTTTTCATTGAATTCAACTACAGCTGATTCTGACTGACCATAACGACGTTTGTAGGCTGACTTAAGTGATTCAACCACAGCATCGATGATGTCTTCCTTGTTAATGTGTTTTTCTTCTTCCAAGACACGGAAGGCTTCTAGCATTTCTTTGCTCATATTCTTTGTTGTTTTAGCCTCTATTGGCCAAAACTGGCATCCTTTCTTTATTTACACTAAGAGTTTTAGAGTTTGACTGCCAAACGAGCTTTAGCAACTGTTTGATAGGGAATCTCAACAGTTTTATGGCGAGTCTTATCAAGGTAATCGATTGTTAGGGTTTCCCCATCAAAGGCCACCAAGTCACCTTGGAAAATCTTGATCTTATCAATAGCTTTGTAAAGACTAACATTGATATACTGACCAACAGCATTTGTCAAAGCTTCTTTGGTTTTTAAGGGACGCTCTAACCCTGGACTAGAAACTTCCAGCATGTATTGATCCGGGAAAGGATCAGGCTGAATAGTATCCAAGAGGGGACTGATAATTTCAGTCAAGTCTGCAGTATCTTCTACAGTAATACCACCTGGCTTATCAATCAAAACTGACAAGACATAGTCACCGCCAAGCTTTTCGTACTCGATATCGACCAGTTCGTATGGCTCAGGAATAGCTGGAGCTACGACTGCCGTCACGAGATCAATAATTTTTTGCGACATTATGACCTCCTTACACACACAAGAGACGAAGTTTCTACTCCGCCTCTCTTTCGTTATTTTACTATATTATAGCATAGCTCAAAAGCCATTGCAAGGAATAACCATATCGCTGTCATTTTAAAGCAAAAAGGTTGGGAATCACCCAACCTCATTTATTGTGCCGCTGGAACAGTGCTATAGGTAGTCACACCCGATCCATTATTGTATGTAGGGGTTGTCGTACCTTGTTCCTGAACATAATTACCTGTGTTTTCACTATAATTATTACTATAGTTTGTACCTCCGTTATAGGTACTTACCGATCCACTACCTGCTGCCTCAGATGGCCCAGCCTCATAATTTGAAGATGTTTCACTTGAAGCCGCACTTCCTTTAGAATTAACGAAATCATCTGAACCATAGTTAGAGCTACCAGATCCATAGAGAACCAAACTAGTCTTAAGATTGGATTCAGAGACTTTTTTCTTACCAACTTCCTTCTTAATACGGTTTTGCACCTTAAGAATATCCTCAGTAGAGGCCACTTGATAGCTTCCTCCGTTGATCATGGCATCCGAACCAGCCAATTGGTATGACTTAATATTTTTAAGTGCATCACTATAGCCCATCAAGCTACGCAGAGTATTGGTATCACCAAGATCAATGCTAGTTTGAACATTTGAACTTACAGCTGACAAGATTTTCTTGTAAGAACCAATCGAGTCCATCTTCAAGAGCTTAGCTACAACTTTTTGAATAACCTCACGTTGACGTTTTTGACGACCATAGTCACCATCAGGGTCATCGTAACGCATACGTGAATAAACTAAGGCTTGCTCACCGTTGATTCTATGGGTTCCAGGCTCAACTTTTGCCTGAAATTCTGGTTCATTTTCTGCAATTGAAATAGGGAAATCAAAATGATTCGTTACCTCAATTCCACCCACGGCATCTACCAGATCAATCATACCCTGCATATTAATCAGTGCATAATAGTCAATATCAATATCTAAAACCTTTTGAATAGTTGAAATAGCCAAGTCAGCACCACCCTCAGCATAGGCTGAATTTAGTTTTGCTTCCCCCGACCCCTCAATATCTGTCAAAAGGTCACGTTCCAAACTGGTCATGGTTGTTTTCTTAGTCTTAGGGTTCACTGTTACCAAGATCATGGTATCAGAGTTTCCTTCCCAGGTTTCCTTACGTTCTTTGGATCCTGTATCTACCCCCATCAAGAGAATAGTTATAGGCTTAGTCTGTTGAATAGCCTTACTATTCCCTGAAGTTGCTTTAGAAGCCCTAAACGTTTTTGACAATTCGCCTGTGGCGTAATTATAAGTTGTCGTTAGGTAAATACCAGCAGCTACTACTGTCGTTGCAAAAATCGCCAACAACATCAATAAAATTTTTCGTCCAAGTTTCATGTTTTTTCTTAATCTATGAGTTTAGCCATAAGGTAAACATCTAGAAATTCTCCATTTTTAGTTCTTGCACCACGTTTCTTAGTGCCTTCAATGTCAAAGCCAAATTTTTGATAGAGGTGAACCGCCCGTTTATTACGTGCTTGAACCGTCAACTCTAAGCGGCGGATAATAGGTGTATGATCTGCCCAATCAATCATTGTTTCCATCAGAAACTGGCCAACACCATTTCCCCAGTAGGGTTTAGCAACCGCAATAAATACGTCACCAATATGACTAGTCTTAGTATCTTGATCAGAGGTTACATTACAAACACCAATGACCTCACGACCCAATTTTGCCACCAAACAAATCTCATTAAGCATATGCTGATGGCCTTCAATATAAGATGCTAACTGTTCGGCACTCAGTATAGAACTTCTAGCATCTTGTGCTAGAAAATCCGATTCCAAGGCTACAGTCTCTAGCAAGCGAGCTAGAGAGGCAGCATCCTCTCTTTGAGCTTCCTCAATGACTAATTCTTGCTCAGCCATTTACCATTTCCTCCTGAATCTCCTTACTTCTAGGACCGAAAGATTCAAAAAGCAACTGACGTCCATCTCCATGATGAGATATCGAAATTAGGAGATAATCCCCTAACAGACTCTCATCTAGGAGCTCACCCCACTCGATGATTGTCACACCTTCACCATACAGAAAATCATCTAAATCAATAGAATCTGGATCATCACCAATGCGGTAGACATCTAAATGATAGAGTGGCAGTCGCCCCTCATACTCCCTTACAATAGTATAGGTTGGACTCTTTATCATCTGTGAAATATCCAAACCTTTGGCAATCCCCTTGGTTAAGGTTGTTTTGCCAGCTCCCAGATCACCTGAGAGAACAATTATATCTCCAGAATCGAGTAGTCGACCTAGCTTTTGACCGATACTAATCAATTCTTCTTCATTTTGACTGTAAATCATGTTTTCATTATATCAAAAAATAAAAATATGGACTAGAATCCACTGTAAAAATACAGTAGAAACTTATAAATATTGAATCATTTAAGTAAGAAATCAAAATCCGTGTTTTAATTTTGGATTTATCTTAGACACATCAAACGCTCATAAATTAGATTTTTTCGTGAAATTTCTATGGCATTGAAAATTCATCAAAAAAACCTCTCACCTTTCTTCCACATAAAAATTGCAAAAGAAAAAGCCTGACAAATGTACAGACTTTTTCTTTCAAGCTTTAGAACACAGCCATACTGATGAAGTTAAGGATAAACAAGATATCCAAAATCCACATAATAAAGTGGACATCCTTAGCTTGACCTTTGACAATTTTGACCAAAGTATAAGTAAGGAACCCAGCTGCGATACCATAGGTAATGCTATATGAGAATCCCATGAAAATAGAAGTAAAGAAAGCAGGAATAGCTTCAGACAAGTCTTCCCAATCGACACTCTTAAGGTTAGAGAGCATCATAACACCTACAATAATAAGAATAGGCGCTGTTGCCGCATTTGGAACGATTGACACCACTGGACTAAAGAAACTAGAAATGGCAAAGAGTACAGCAACCACAAGAGCTGTCAAACCAGTACGTCCACCAGCACCAATACCTGCTGCAGATTCAACGTAAGTTGTAACGTTTGAAGTCCCTGCAATGGCACCAATACTTGTACCAACAAGGTCAGAGTAAAGAGCACGGTCAAGAGCTTTTGATTCGTTGTTATCACCTGTTGAAGCAATGATACCAACCTTCTCACCAGTACCGATTAAGGTACCGATAGTATCGAAGATATCAGTCAATGAGAAGGCAAGGATAGCCATAAAGACACCAGGCAAACGAGAAACGTCTGCAAAGAGTGATCCCAATCCCTTAGATCCAAGCGCTGCACCAAAGACCTGACCAAGATCTTTAATAGATGATGTCAAGCTAGCTGCGTGCCAATCGATGCTTCCAAGATCAACGACACCAGCAAAAATAGCAATGATAGTCGTTACGAGGATTGAAAGAAGAACTCCACCACGAATACCTTTAACGATAAAGAAAATCGCAATCGCAAGACCAATCAAACCGACAATAACAGTTGGGTTATTGAAGGCAACCAAACCTGGTGTAGCTGATGATGAAGCTGTAATTGAAGCCTTGGCCATATCAGCACCTTTACCTGCTACAGTGTAGGTATGAGGATTAATTGAGAATTTCAAGAAACCAGCATTTTTAATCCCCACATAGGCAAGGAAAACACCTATACCTGCTGAAATCGCAGATTTAAGGGCTGTTGGAATAGACTCAATAATCATCTTACGTACTTTAGTTACTGTGATAATCAATGAAATAACACCACATAGAAAGACCATCGCTAAGGCCTCTTGCCAAGTGTACCCCAAAGAAAAGACCACTGTATAGGTGAAGAAGGCATTAAGTCCCATACCAGGCGCTTGAGCGTATGGTAGGTTGGCATAAAAGGCCATCATCAATGTCCCTGCAACCGCACCAATAATTGTTGCTAAGAACACACCTTGTGCAGGCATCCCTGTTTGAGCCAACATCGCTGGGTTAACAAAGAGGATGTAAGACATGGCAAAGAAAGTTGTCAATCCGGCAGTCACTTCTGTACGGACGTCAGTACCATGTTCTTTCAATTTGAAAAACTTTTCCATGAAAGTTTAGACTCCTTAATAAAAAATATTGTCAAAATCCGAATAATTTCGGAACATTCTCACGTAGAATGCAACGTTACTATTCTACATGAAATTATTTTACGGTGCAAGGTTTATTTCCTGAGACTTTTCTTATGAAAAACCGAACGTTCTTAGAAAGCTCTTTCTTAATCACCAACAAAGGACAGATTTTTGCTATAATGGGAACATGACAAAAAAATTGATTGCACTAGATCTTGATGGAACCCTCTTGCGTCCAGATGGAACTATTTCAGAATTTACACAAAAAACAATTAAAGATGTACAAAACAAAGGACACCAAGTCGTTATTGCTACAGGTCGTCCTTATCGTATGGCTATCGACCATTACAAAACACTTGGGTTAGAAACACCACTCATTACCTTTAATGGCTCCTTGACCAATCTTCCAGACCAAGACTGGGCCTATGAGCATTCGGTTAAATTAGACAAAAAATATCTGATTGACCTCCTACAACGACACGATGAGTTAGAAATGGATTTTCTGGCAAGTGAATACCGAAAACATTTCTATATCACTATGAATCACCCAGAGCGTATTCAACCACAACTCTTTGGTGTTGATAAAATCATTGAGGCTATGCGTTTGGAACCAGCAAAAATTACACGCAACCCAAATGCTCTTCTTATGCAAACTCGTCATGAGGATAAGTACCAACTAGCCGATGACATCAAGAAAGACTTCAAGGAAGAAATTGAAGTTGATTCTTGGGGTGGCCCACTTAATATTTTGGAATTTTCGCCTAAAGGCATCAAAAAAGCCTACGCTCTAAACTACTTACTTAAGGCCATGCGTAAATCAACAAATGATTTGATTGCTTTTGGTGACGAACACAATGACACAGAGATGTTGGAACTTGCTAAAACTGGTTATGCCATGAAGAATGCTAGCTCTGTCCTTCTTCCCCACGCTAACGAACAAATTGAGTGGACTAATGAAGAGGATGGCGTTGCTCGCAAACTTCAAGAACTCTTTTTATAAACAAGAAAAGACACTGAAAATTTCTTCGGTGTCTTTTGTTCTGATTAAGGTAAAATAGCCACTGCACGCACTGGGGAACCTGTCGCCTTGTCCCAGTGAGGAAATGCAATTGAAATCAAAGCACCAACGGCTGGAACTTGATCCAATTGGTTCAAGACTTCTACCTGATAAATGTTTTGTTCCAAGAGGTAGTATTCGTTAACCAAGCCATGTTCTGCTGCTGGAATACCAGCATCTGTATCAAAAGTCTCATGACCGACAGCCTTAACATGGCGTTCATGAATCAAGAATTCTAGAGCTTCGCGGCTCCAACCTGGACTTTGCTGAACCCCATTTTCATCAAGGTTGCGCATAGCATCTTGATCTGGCCAACGCTTCGACCAATCACTACGAAAAGCGACAAAGGCCCCTTCAACAATTCGTCCATGTTCTGCTTCAAAGTCTAAGATATCTTGTTTGCTCAAGATAAAGTTTGGACTCGCAGCAACTTCTTTAGACTTGTCGATAACATAGAGTGGTAAAAGAAGATCTTTGAGGGCAATCTCATCCAACCAACGACCACCTTCTACAAAGTGAATCGGTGCATCAATATGCGTTCCGTATTGACCAACTACTGTAAATTTTTGAACATGGAAACCATCTTTTAATGTGAAAAGGTCTTCTTGTTTCAAAGCAGGGAGTGCTGGAAAGTGTGGACTTTCCGCATTAATTTTGTGGGTCAAGTCAACCCATTTCTTAGATTGCAATTCTTTATAAATACTTAGTAAATCTGACATAAGGAGGCCCTCTTTTCTTATAGATTTAACCTTAAATAGTTAATTGAAGAAATTATAGCAGCCATTACTAGCTATTACAAGCATTTATCTCATTTTTTCTTAATCCCATTTCTTCTAGTTAGATATAGCTTCAAACTATATCTAAATCCTTTTGTCTGAAAAAAAGTATATTTGCGATAATTTGATATTTTTTTCAATTTTATGACACTTTTGTTACGAAAAGCATTGACAAATTTATGATAACGTTTTACAATTAGATTGTTCTAATTTTCGAGGGACTAAAAAAATATTGTTGTCATTTTCATGTCATGAATGATAATACCAATAATCATTTTTCTATTCCTAAGAAGCAATATATAAAAGGAGGAAGAACACTAATGGGTATCGGTATTATTATTGCTAGCCATGGTAAATTCGCTGAAGGTATTCACCAATCAGGTTCTATGATTTTTGGTGAACAAGAGAAAGTTCAAGTGGTTACTTTCATGCCAAATGAAGGTCCAGACGACTTGTACGCTCACTTCAAAGATGCCATCGCTCAATTTGACGCTGACGACGAAATTCTTGTCCTTGCAGACCTTTGGTCTGGATCCCCATTTAACCAGGCAAGCCGTATCAAGGAAGAAAATCCTGATCGCAAGATGGTTATCGTGACAGGACTCAACTTGCCAATGCTTATCCAAGCATATACGGAACGTATGGTAGCTCCTGACGCTGGGGTTGAAGAGATTGTCGCTAACATTTATAAGGAAACAAAAGAAGGCGTTAAAGTCCTTCCAGAAGGCCTTATTCCTGAAGAAGACACTAAACCAGCCGACGCTAAACCTTCTATTCCTAAAGGTACCATTCCTGAAGGAACCGTTCTTGGTGATGGAAAAATCAAATACGTTTTGGCTCGTGTTGACACACGTCTCCTCCACGGTCAGGTTGCGACTGGTTGGACTCACTCAACTCACCCAGACCGTATCATCGTTGTTTCAGACACTGTTTGTCATGATAAACTTCGTACAAGCATGATTAAACAAGCCGCTCCATCTGGTGTTCAAGTTCACGTTATCCCAATTAAAAACATGGTTAAAGCAAACAATGACCCACGTTTTGGTGATACACGTGCTATGCTTCTCTTTGAATCTGTTGAAGATGCTCTTGCTGCTGTTAAAGCAGGTGTTGATGTTAAAGAAATCAACCTTGGTTCTTCAGCTTATAAAGAAGGAAAAGTCAACGTTACTAAAGCTCTTTCATTTGACCAAACAGATGTGGATGCTATCAAAGAGTTGCAATCATTGGGTGTCAAATTTGACGTTCGTGGGGTACCAAGTGATAGCCCAGCAAACGTTGATACCTTGATTAAGTCAGCTGAAACTAAATTAGCAGAGAAGAAATAATTTTGGAGGATGCATAAATGAGTTTAGTACAAATTATTTTAGTCGTAATTGTTGCTTTCATCATCGGTTGTAGCTCAGTTAACGACCAAATCGAAACATACCAGCCAGTTGTGGCTTGTTCCCTAATCGGTCTTGTTACTGGTCATCTCGAACTCGGCGTAATGTTGGGTGGTAGCTTACAGTTGATTACTTCGGGATGGGCAAACGTTGGTGCTGCCATGGCACCAGATGCTTCACTTGCCGCTGTAGCTTCTACAATCATCCTTATCTTGGGTGGCCAAGGAGCTAAAGGAATTGGTCCTGCCATCGCCCTTGCGGTGCCTTTAGCTGTTGCCGGCCTTGCCTTGACAATGTTTGTCCGTACAGCAACTGTTTTCATCTCTCATATTATGGATAGCCGTGCAGAAGCTGCTGATATCGCTGGTGTTGAAAGATGGCACTTCATCGGTATGGCCCTCCAAGGTCTCCGTGTTGCTATCCCTGCCCTCCTCTTGCTCTTGATTCCTGCACACATCGTACAATCTGGTCTTGAAGCTATGCCTGAATGGTTAACATCAGGTATGACAATCGGTGGTGGTATGGTTGTAGCTGTTGGTTATGCCATGGTTATCAACATGATGTCTAGTCGCGAAGTTTGGCCATTCTTCTTCCTTGGTTTTGCTTTGGCTGCCCTCAAAGAATTGACCTTGATTAGCTTGGGTATCATCGGTCTCTGCCTTGCCGTTATGTACCTTGCACTTGAAGCTAGTGGTTCATTGGGTTCTTCAAACGACGGAGGATCAGGTGATCCCCTCGGTGAAATTCTGGAAGACTTTTAATTAGGAGGAAAGAAAATGGCTGATTCAAAAATTAAATTAACAAAAGCAGATCGTTTCAAAGCTTTCTTGCGCTCATACTTCCTTTTAGCTTCATTCAACTATGAACGTATGCAAAATGGTGGTGTGGCTTACACCCTTATTCCTGCAATCAAAAAACTTTATCAAACTAAAGAAGACCGTGCTGCTGCTCTTAAACGTCACTTGGAATTCTTTAATACACAACCTTTCATGGCTAACCCAATCTTTGGGGTTACACTTGCCTTGGAAGAAGAACGTGCCAACGGTGCTGAGATCGATGATGCTGCTATCTCAGGGGTTAAGGTCGGTATGATGGGACCTCTTGCAGGTGCCGGTGACCCTCTCTTCTGGTTTACCCTTCGTCCAATCTTCCTTTCACTAGGAGCAGGTTTGGCAGTTTCAGGTAACGTCCTAGGCCCAATCGTCTTCTTCGTTCTCTGGAATGTTATGGTTGCCGCTGTTAAATGGTATACTCAAGAATTCGGTTATAGAGCTGGTGCTGCGATTACAGACGACGTGTCTGGTAACCTTCTTCAACAAGTAACTCGTGGCGCATCAATGATGGGGATGTTCGTTATCGGTTCTCTTATTCAACGTTGGGTAAGTATCACCTTCACACCAGTTGTCTCTACTGTTAAACAACAAGAAGGTGCTTATATCGATTGGGATAAACTTCCAAAAGGTATTGCCGGTGTTAAAGAAGCCTTCCATCAACAAGCTGCCGGTCGCTCTCTTGACGTTAACAAAGTGACAACCTTGCAAGATAACTTGAACCAATTGATTCCTGGTCTTGCTGCCCTTGGTTTGACTTTCCTCTGTATGTACCTTCTTAAGAGAAAAGTTTCTCCAATCGTTATCATCTTGGGTATCTTTGTCCTAGCTATTGTGCTCCACATTATTGGTCTACTCTAATCGGAGCAAGGTATGGTTAAATCGCTCAATACCGAAATGGCTCACACAACTAAGGGAACTTGGTTTCGTGAAGGGCCTATTTACGGAAATATCATGGTCGGAGATAAGGCCTTCGAATTTTACAATGATACGAAGTTGCAAGACTACGTTCAAATTCCTTGGGATGAAATCACTTATGTGATTGCCGATGTCTACTTCGGTGGTAAATTCATCCCACGCTTTGAAATCCGTACTAAGCAAAATGGACGTTTCCGTTTTGCCAGTCGAAAAAGCCGAATAACTTTGAAAGAAATTCAAAAAAGAATTCCTCGAGAAAGTTTAAGAAAAGCACCTAGCTTCATCGTTGTTCTCAAACAAGGCTTTAAGAATCTTTTCCGACTCATTGTCAAGAAGAAATAATCTCCGAATATTATAAAAAGATTGTCCAATCTAATGGTTGGGCAATCTTTTTATAATACTTTGCTCATTTTTGAAAGAAATTGACTTCTTTTGAAATTTTATCTCACTAGCTATTGACATTTACGTGAAAGCGTTTTACAATATAATTGTTCTTGATTTCTTATGTTTAAAAAGATTGAGAGACGCTTTTTTTAGCGTCTTGAAAAAAATCGGAGATAGTCTTTTTAAGCCTAGGAAAAAATAATTTATAAGGAGGAGAACACGAATGGGTATCGGTATTATTATTGCCAGCCATGGTAAGTTCGCTGAAGGGATCCACCAATCAGGCTCTATGATTTTTGGAGACCAAGAGAAAGTTCAAGTCGTAACTTTCATGCCAAGTGAAGGTCCTGATGATTTGTACGCTCACTTCAACGACGCCATTGCACAATTCGATGCTGATGATGAAATTCTTGTTTTGGCTGACCTTTGGTCTGGTTCACCATTTAACCAAGCTAGCCGAATTGCTGGAGAAAATCCAGATCGCAAGATTGCTATCATCACAGGACTTAACTTGCCAATGCTAATCCAAGCATACACTGAACGTATGATGGATGCTAACGCTACTGCAGAGCAAGTTGCTGCTAATATCATCAAGGAAGCTAAGGGTGGTATCAAGGCACTTCCAGAGGAGCTTAATCCAGCTGAGGAAACAACAGCAGCTCCTGTAGAAGCTGCTGCACCTCAAGGAGCTATCCCAGAAGGGACAGTTATCGGAGATGGTAAACTCAAGATTAACTTGGCACGTTTGGACACACGTCTCTTGCATGGTCAGGTAGCAACTAACTGGACACCTGCTTCTAAAGCAGACCGTATCATTGTTGCTTCAGATGACGTTGCTAAAGATGAGCTTCGTAAAGAATTGATCAAACAAGCAGCACCAAATGGGGTTAAAGCAAACGTTGTTCCAATTCAAAAATTGATTGATGCTTCTAAGGACCCTCGCTTTGGTAACACACACGCGCTTATCTTGTTCGAAACTGTTCAAGACGCACTTCGTGCTATCGAAGGTGGCGTGCCAATCAAAGAACTTAACGTTGGTTCTATGGCTCACTCAACTGGTAAAACAATGGTTAACAACGTTTTGTCTATGGACAAAGACGATGTTGCTTGCTTCGAAAAATTGCGTGACCTTGGCGTTGAATTCGACGTCCGTAAGGTACCAAACGATTCTAAGAAAGATTTGTTCGACCTTATCAAAAAAGCTAACGTTCAATAACCTTCATTCGGATAAATTAGTTGATACTCTCAGCTAATCACAACTCAATAGAAAAGGAATTATTACCATGTCAGATATGTCAATTATTTCTGCAATTTTGGTCGTAGTTGTTGCCTTCCTTGCTGGTCTTGAAGGTATCCTTGACCAATTCCAATTCCACCAACCACTTGTTGCATGTACCCTCATCGGTGCTGCTACAGGTAACCTCACTGCAGGTATCATGCTTGGTGGTTCTCTTCAAATGATTGCCCTTGCTTGGGCTAATATCGGTGCCGCTGTCGCTCCTGACGCTGCCCTTGCCTCTGTTGCTGCTGCCATCATTTTGGTTAAAGGTGGCAACTTCACTCAAGAAGGTATCGGTGTTGCGACTGCAACAGCTATACCACTTGCAGTTGCCGGTCTCTTCTTAACTATGCTTGTTCGTACAGCTTCTGTTGCCCTTGTTCACACTGCTGATAAGGCTGCAGAAAACGGAAACATCGCTGGTGTTGAACGTGCACACTACCTCGCTCTCCTTCTTCAAGGTTTGCGTATTGCGGTTCCAGCAGCCCTTCTTCTTGCTATCCCAGCTCAATCTGTTCAACATGCCCTTAACTTGATGCCTGGCTGGCTCAACCATGGTATGGTTGTCGGTGGTGGTATGGTCGTAGCCGTTGGTTACGCCATGGTTATCAACATGATGGCAACTCGTGAAGTTTGGCCATTCTTTGCCATTGGTTTTGCGCTTGCAGCTATTAGTCAATTGACTCTTATCGCTCTTGGTGCAATCGGTGTCGCTATCGCCTTCGTTTACCTCAACCTTTCTAAACAAGGTGGCGGGAATGGTGGCGGAACTTCATCTGGTTCAGGCGACCCAATCGGCGATATCTTGGAAGACTACTAGGAAGGGGTGCTCTCATGGCTGAAAAAATTCAATTATCTCAAGCAGATCGTAAAAAGGTTTGGTGGCGCTCACAATTCTTGCAAGGTTCATGGAACTATGAACGTATGCAAAACTTGGGTTGGGCTTACTCACTCATTCCTGCTATCAAAAAACTTTATACTAACAAAGAAGACCAAGCCGCAGCTCTTAAACGTCACTTGGAATTCTTCAACACTCACCCTTACGTAGCTGCTCCTATCATGGGGGTTACATTGGCTCTTGAGGAAGAAAAAGCCAATGGTACTGAAATCGAAGATGCCGCTATCCAAGGGGTTAAAATCGGTATGATGGGACCACTTGCCGGTATCGGTGACCCTGTCTTCTGGTTCACAGTTCGTCCAATCCTTGGTGCCCTTGGTGCATCATTGGCACAAGCTGGTAACATTGCTGGTCCACTTATCTTCTTCATCGGTTGGAACCTTATCCGTATGGCCTTCTTGTGGTACACTCAAGAACTTGGTTACAAAGCAGGTTCAGAAATTACTAAAGACATGTCTGGTGGTATCTTGAAAGATATTACTAAAGGGGCATCAATCCTTGGTATGTTCATCTTGGCTGTCCTCGTTGAACGTTGGGTTTCAATCAACTTCATCGTAAATCTTCCAGGTAAAGTTATGTCTAAGGGTGCCTATATCGAGTGGCCAAAAGGAAATGTTACTGGTGACCAACTCAAGACTATCCTTGGTCAAGTCAATGATAAACTTAGCTTTGACAAGATTCAAGTTGATACCCTACAAAAACAATTGGATTCTTTGATTCCAGGTTTGATGGGACTTCTCCTTACTTTTGCATGTATGTGGTTGCTTAAGAAGAAAGTTTCACCAATCACAATCATCATCGGACTCTTTGTAGTTGGTATCATTGCAAGCTTCTTCGGAATCATGTAAAAAGAGTAAGAGTTTAGCAAAGCTGAACTCTTTTCTTATGCTATAATAAAGGTACTACAATCAAAAAGCGAGATAGATATGGCACAATCACTAAACAAAACAGTTGAACTGCATACAACAGGCGTTTCCTACATGGCTATCGGAGGGAAAGTCGGTAAATTTCTAATCGGAGATATGGCTCTTGAATTCTACCCAGATGTCAATGTCGAGCAATACATTCAAATCCCATGGACTAGCATCACTCAAATCGGTGCGAATGTCTCAGGAAAGAGAATTAGCCGCCACTTTGAAGTGTTGACAGACAAGAGCAAATTCCTCTTTGCTTCTAAAGATTCTGGGAAGATTCTAAAGATTGCTAGGGAACACCTTGGCAATGAAAAAGTCGTCAAGCTACCAACTCTCATTCAAACTATTGGCGCTCGACTCAAAGGTTTATTTGCCAAAAAATCATAATTTTTGTATAATATAACAGACGGATAAGTACTAGCTAGACCCTTACAGAAAGCCTGCGGTTGCTGCGAGCAGGTAGGGTTAACCTACGAAATTCTACCGTTTCTAATAATTAAAAACATAAACAAGTGCACTCCTGTGAAGTTGGATGGAACCGTGGCCTATGTCACTCCAACACTTTCACTGGAGTGTTTTACTTTTTGGAGGAACTTATGTTAGATGTAAAACGTATTCGTAACGACTTCGATGCCCTTGCCGAAAAATTGGCTACACGTGGTGTCGCTGCTGAAACTTTAAATGAACTTAAAGAGCTTGATGTTAAACGTCGTGAACTTCTTATCAAATCTGAAGAACTCAAAGCTCAACGTAACATTGCTTCAGATGGTATCGCTCAAGCTAAGCGTAACAAAGAAGATGCTTCCAAACAAATCGCAGCAATGCAAAAAGTCTCTGCAGAAATTAAGGAAATCGATGCAGAACTTGCTGCTATCGATGAAAAGCTTAATGCCATCGTTGTAACACTTCCAAACACACCAAATGACTCTGTTCCAGTAGGTGCTGACGAAGACGAAAACGTAGAAGTTCGTCGTTGGGGAACACCTCGTGACTTTGATTTTGAAGTTAAAGCACACTGGGATCTTGGGGAAGACCTTGGTATCCTAGATTGGGAACGTGGTGCTAAAGTCACTGGTTCTCGCTTCCTCTTCTACAAAGGACTTGGAGCAAAATTGGAACGTGCAATCTACAACTTCATGTTGGATGAGCACGCTAAAGAAGGTTACACTGAGATGATCACACCTTACATGGTTAACCACGACTCAATGTTCGGTACTGGTCAATATCCAAAATTCAAGGAAGATACTTTCGAGCTTGACGGTACTGACTATGTCCTTATCCCAACAGCCGAAGTTCCTTTGACAAACTACTACCGTGGTGAAATCCTTGATGGTAAAGAATTGCCAATCTACTTCACTGCTATGAGCCCTTCATTCCGTTCAGAAGCTGGTTCAGCTGGTCGTGATACACGTGGTTTGATTCGTCTTCACCAATTCCACAAGGTTGAAATGGTCAAATTCTCAAAACCTGAAGACTCTTATGATGAATTGGAAAAAATGGTAGTTAACGCTGAAAACATTCTTCAAAAACTTAACTTGCCATACCGTGTCATCACTTTGTGTACTGGCGATATGGGATTCTCAGCTGCGAAAACTTACGACTTGGAAGTTTGGATTCCAGCACAAAATACTTACCGCGAAATTTCTTCATGTTCAAACACAGAAGATTTCCAAGCCCGTCGTGCACAAATCCGTTACCGTGACGAAGCCGATGGTAAGGTAAAACTTCTTCACACTCTTAACGGTTCAGGACTTGCTGTTGGACGTACAGTAGCCGCTATCCTTGAAAACTACCAAAACGAAGATGGTTCAGTAACTATCCCTGAAGTTCTTCGCCCTTACATGGGTGGTGCTGAAGTGATTTCACCAAAATAAATAAGAGAAATCTCCAGAAAAAACTGGAGATTTTTTTAGTTTTGATTAGCTTCCTCATAGTATGGTTTCAACTTATAGAACCCATCAGCGAGTTCTTCTACCAACTCTTCCATTGTTTCACTAGCAGTCACAGGGACATCATACTTGACCAACACCTTACGAACTCGACCATCTCTAATTGCTTCTTTAAGCATCTGACGATTCTCTTCCGTTCCTTCCACACGATGACTAACACCATTTTCCTGAGCAAAATAGTATAGAGAGGGTGCAATCGGTAAGTCTAGGACCTTATGTTGCTTAGCTAGAGTGGTATCTGATTTTTTACGTTCGACAAAGCTAACTTCTACTGAAATCCCCCATTTTTCAGGCTGACCATAAAGTCGAATCGCCATGGCAACATCGTCTAAACTATCCTCAGGGGCCCTGTAATAGCACCAAAAGTGTGGCCGGCATATTTGTGCTTGATTAGCCCAATTACTGACACGATCCATCTTAAAGGGTGCCAAACGCTCCTCTAGAAGTTTTGCTAAAGCCTGCATCTCCTTACGAGCTGCTTGACCAAGTGCCTTGAGGTCTTCCATCTCTTCCTTATGTGGACCGGCTTTTTCAGGTTTGATATACTTAACTCCCTGTTTTGACAAATAAGCTTGAACATTTTCTAACATCGTTTTCTCCTTACAATGATAAAAGACCAACCCATAAAGATTCTATTCTGGTTGGTCTCTTTTTTATTTACGTTTACGAGCAATCAAATGAATTGGTGTTCCCTCAAAACCAAAGGCTTGACGAATTTGATTTTCCAAGAAACGCATGTATGAGAAGTGCATAAGCTCTTCTTCATTGACAAAGATAACAAATGTTGGTGGTTTAACCGAAACTTGTGTGCCGTAGAAAATCTTAAGGCGTTTTCCTTTGTCAGTTGGTGTTGGGTTGATGGCAATGGCATCCATGATAACATCATTCAAAACAGCTGATGAAATACGACGGTTCTGACTCTCACTGATGCGTTTAATCATCTCTGGCAACTTGTTAAGACGTTGTTTCGTCTCAGCCGATACAAAGATAATTGGTGCATAGCTCAAAAATTGGAACTGATCACGGATATCTGCTTCCCAGTTAGCAACGGTATGATTGTCTTTCTTAATCGTATCCCATTTGTTAACTACGATGATAATCCCTTTACCAGCTTCATGGGCAAAACCAGCAATACGCTTATCATACTCACGGATACCTTCTTCGGCATTGATAACCATAAGGACGATATCAGAACGGTCAATGGCACGCATTGAACGCATGACAGAGTATTTTTCTGTGTTTTCATAAACCTTACCAGATTTACGCATACCAGCGGTGTCAATCATGGTATACTCTTGACCTTCACTGTCCACAAAGTTTGTATCAATGGCATCTCGAGTAGTACCAGCAATCGGGCTGGCAATCACTCGGTCCTCACCCAAAATGGCGTTAATCAAGCTTGATTTTCCGACGTTTGGACGTCCAATCAAACTAAAACGAATGATATCTGGATTTTCTTCTTCAACTTCTGTTGGGAGGTTTTCAACGATAGCATCGAGAACATCCCCTGTACCGATACCGTGAACAGATGAAACTGGATAAGGATCACCAAGTCCAAGAGAATAAAAATCATAGATATCTGCACGCATCTCAGGGTTATCCACTTTATTTACCGCCAAGATAACAGGCTTGTTGGTCTTATAGAGAATACGAGCAACGTACTCGTCCGCATCTGTCACGCCTTCCTTACCTGAAACGACAAAGACAATAACGTCAGCTTCAGTCATGGCAATGTCAGCTTGGTGCTTAATTTGTTCCATAAATGGTGCATCAACATCATCAATACCACCTGTATCAATTAAGCTAAACTGACGGTTAAGCCATTCAGCAGAGGTATAAATACGGTCACGTGTTACCCCTTCAACGTCTTCGACGATAGAGATACGTTCACCCGCAATTCGGTTAAATAGGGTCGATTTCCCAACGTTTGGGCGACCCACGATAGCAACTGTAGGTAATGTCATATGTTTAAGTCCCTGATTAAATAGGGATTCCTTTCTTCATTTAGCAGTCTTACTTCCACCAAGGAAAGCAAACTCTCTTATTCTTTATTATTAATAGATTCAACTTAACGGCGATTAACACCCTTCAAGTGAACCTCTTTGGCAAGAAAACGAATACGCTCCATCACACGTTTGGCCTGCCAAGTCTCATCTCCTTGACGTCCATTGGATAGCTTCGCTTCTAGATCCGCAAAACTATAGTTAGACGTAAAGAAGGTAGGCAGCTCCTCAATCATACGATGCTGGAGGATAACTTGCAAAACATCATCTCTAATCCAAGAAGAGAATTGTTCTGCACCGATATCATCTAGAACCAAAACTTCCGCCTGTTTGACAGCATCAATTTGTTCCTTGACTGAACCATCCTTGATTCCATTTTTTACATCAATAGTAAATGATGGGTAATGAATAATGGTCGTAGCAACCTTCTTGGTCTCTGAAAGTTCATGAGCCATAGCAGCCAACATGAAGGATTTTCCAACCCCCATGTCTCCGTAGATATAAAGGCCTTTCTGGTCTGGACTAGGGTAATTCGCCACAAAATCCACAAGACTCTCAAAAGTATCAACACGAGCCACATCATCTAGAGCAATGTCCGCAAAGGTAATCTTACGATATGACTGAGGCAGACTCACCAAATTAATCCGTTTAGCAATAGCCTGCTGTTCTTGTTGCTCTTTAAGTTGACGCGTTTCCTTATAGGTTACGTCAGCGTAGCCCTCATTCATGGTCAGAATCGGCTCATACCCTTTAGCAATATAAGAGGCATCACCTTCTTTGACCTTACGGCATTCCACTAGGAATTGATTAAACTTAGGTAGACTACGCTTAATTTCATCCTGGCTTAGACTATGCTCTTGAATAAAGCTAGCCACTCTCGGATCCGCCAAGATTTGCTTAGTTAAATCTGTTGCATTGCCAGACCCATGATGTCCCGTTCGATTTAGGGTTTGTCCAACTCTTTCCATAGGCTACTCCTTTCCTTTTTCTAGTTTGGCCAAAGCCCGACGTCTAATCTCGTCCAACTTGGCCTGATCAGCCTGACTGGTCTGATTATCGTAATCAGGATTACTCCAGCTTGGCACATTTGTTTTCTTCTTAGATTCAGCTTTTGCTTGCTGTGATTTCTTATCGTAACCACTACGCAAGGCTAAAAGCCCTTGTTCTGCAGTGATAATCTTCTTAAAGGCAAAATCGTTGGCAAGTTTAGAGATATACTCTCGGTTCACATTCGTTGAACGTGTCCGTCCCAAACTATAGGCAACCATGAGGTTAATGACCTCATCCATAAAGCCTCTTTGTGCCAAATCCGTGAGAATCTGCTTCTCAGAATTAGTCACAGTCCCGCTTGGGCCTTTAGCACTTTGCAAGTAATCTATAGGCTTTTCGGACCTAACCGCTTTAAGAATCTTTTTCTCCGTCTCCGTCAAAGCAGAATCACCACCCAATGTTTGAGCTTGGGCCTGCTCTAATTGCACCTGCATACGCTTGACAATAATCTGGTGGTTCACGGCTGTCTTTTTCGCTAATAGATAGGTGTCATACCAATTCATGCCATGAGTTTCAGACAATTTATAGATTTCTGGCACATCTGTCTTTTCATCTGTAAATACAAGTCCGTCAGCCTGCATACGATTCCTGAAACTGCTTAAATCAAATGAATTTTTGGGCTTGATTTCAGACACAGACTTTTGAGCCAAACGCTCATCGGTAAAGACATCCGAAAAACGTTTAGATAAATCTTGCAAGCCTTGTAGACCTGCCGGTTTCAAAGCGTCTACTGCTGGTTCACTAATCTTTTGCTCGAGAAGTGAACTATAAACGGCATGTTTTAGAAACTGCTCAATTGATAAGGGAGACTTAAGCTCTATAACATAAAACCCTTGAGGTGACTGGTAAAAGGCCAAGAGATCTACTGCTGTCAGAACCGCCAGTGCTTCCTGAAGGGGTTGCATTCCAAAGTTAAGGTGATTCAGAATAGCCGCAAACTTATGGCGGTGATTACCATTGTCATAAAAAGCCACGAAATACTGGTAAAGAGCGTATCCCTCACCTCCAATAATGGGATAATAGCAACGCATCAAACTTGCCTGATCGGGAACGATAACCTGATTGCCAACATAGACAAATTCTTCAATAGGTCTCATTTTTTAGACTCTTTTTTCGCACGTACAGTCTTGGTGATTTCTTGAAGCAACTCTTCAATCTCATCAACATCTTTGAAAGAACGGTAGACACTGGCAAAACGTACATAAGTAATCTCATCAAGGTCAGCGAGTTCTTTCATCACTAAATTCCCAATGACATCACTATCAACCTCTCCATCATGGTTACGGCGAATGTTTTGCTCAATACGGGTGATGGCATTTTCGATATCCTCACTAGAAACCGGACGCTTCTGAGCACTCATCAAGATACCATTGAAAATCTTATCGCGAGAGAATTGTTCACGAGTACCGTCTTTTTTGACAACCAAAAGTGGAACTTCTTCCACACGCTCAAATGTTGTAAAACGAGCATGACAAGAATCACACTCACGACGCCGACGAATGGTATTCCCATCCTCTGCCTGACGACTATCGATAACACTAGATTTATTGTGTTGACATTTTGGACAACGCATGCACTTCACCACCAATCTTTGAAATTCGGTACTCTATTTTACCATAAAAACACATAAAAAGCACGCCCTAAACGAGGCGTGCTCATGACCAAGAATCACTCTAAGTCTCTTATAAATTGATTTAAAGCTCAAGTTGAGGTGTCGTCGTTTCTCCATCTGCAAATGGAATGTAAAGGTCGAAACGTGTTCCAACACCAAGTTCAGAACTAACATCGATACGGCAGCGATAAGCTTCCACAATTTGGTAAAGAATTGACAAACCAATACCAACACCAGATTGCGTTGTTGTACGATTACGTGCCTTATCTGAACGGTAGAAGCGCTCAAAGATATGCTCAATATCTTCTTTAGAGATCCCTTCACCATTATCTTGCACTTGCACCAACATTTCATCTTCCAGAGCCTTAATTGTAACCTGGATTTCCTTGTTAACAGGAGAATACTTGACCGCATTATCAATCAAAATCGTAATCGCCTGTTCAAAGTGTTGGCTGTAAATCTGTGCAGGGCGCTCTGAACTCTCGAAATCATTGAGATAGAATTGGTAATCTTCATGCAAGACACGGAAGTTACCAATAACCGTACGGATTGAAGAATTCAAATCACAAGTATCGTTTCTGTGATTTTCAAATGACCCTTTGACACGGATAGAATCCAACATGTCATTAATCATAATCGTCATACGGTTGGCCTCGTGACTGGCAGCCTCAAGACTTTCCTCAAGAATCTCAGGGTCATTTTTACCCCAACGTTGCAAGAGGTCCATATGCCCCTTGATAACCGCAATCGGTGTACGCAATTCATGACTGACGTCACTCAAGAAACGCATCTGCATCTGATTATTTTCTTGGATTTTATCCATCATACGGTTAAAGTTAACCGCCAAATCACCAATTTCATCGTGACTTTCAATCTTAGAACGAAGTTCCAAATCACTTGGCGAATCGGTGATAACTCCCATCGTTTCGTGCAACTGTCTCATCGGACGAAGAATAGATGTCAAGACAACTACAGTCGCTGCGATAACTAGGACCGTCATCCCCACTTCTAGGAAAATCAATAAGAAAATTAAACGCTCTTTCAGAGCATAATAGAATTCCAAATCATGGAAGATTTGGGCATAACCAACGATGGTCTTTTTATCTTTACCGTAGATTGGAACTTGCAGCAAGAAACCACGCTTCCCTTTATAGGAAACTGACTTCAATTTGTTTACCTCGGACATACCTGGAGGCGAGTCTGTGTTCTCCTCAGAAGTAAAGATAAACGTTCCCTTTTTGTCATAAACAAAAACAGATTGGTTAGAATATAATTTATTAGAAATCGCAACCTGACCATCCAAAGAGTGCTTTTCGGAAAGCACACCATTAATGATCGATGCATAGATATTTTTAGGCGAATAAAGGGCAGCTAAAAGCGGTTCTGGACTCAACTCTTCGTCGGAGTCCCAGTCCTTTTCTATATAAGTAACAACTTTTGAGATTGTAGTGTTTACATTTTGACGTTCACGTTGTAAAAGTAGTGTATTGGCTGAGAAAATAACAACCAGAGTGAACATCGACAATACAAGAAAGAAGACCACAGCAGTTGTCATGGTCAACTTTTTTCTAATGGTTACTTTACCAAATAATTTATCTTGTAATTTACTCATTTTTCACGGATAACGTAACCCATTCCTCGTACTGTTTGAATATATGATTCCTTACCTGGAACGTCGATTTTTCCACGCAAGTAACGAATATAAACATCTACCACGTTTGTTTCGATGGCGTCATCATATTTCCAAACTTGAAGCAAGAGTTCCTCACGGGTCATCACTTGGTTCATATTGCTCAAAAGTGTGTTCAACAAATCAAACTCACGTTTTGTCAATGGAATTGCTTCATCACCACGAACAACTGTACGGTTTTGAACATCCAATTTCAAATCACGATAAGTTGATGCTTTGGCTGGTGCATTCTTAGCAGCTTCGATATCTTGGCGACGGAAGGTTGCACGGATACGTGCCAACAATTCTTCAATCGCAAATGGTTTTACAATATAGTCATCAGCACCGCGGTCCAAACCAGCAACAATGTCCATGATTGAATCGCGAGCTGTCATCATCATAATATAAGTATCTTTTTCTTGTTGGAGACGACGTGTTACTTCAAAACCGTCCATCTCAGGCAACATAAGGTCCAAGAGAATAAGATCGAAATCTTTCTCGAGTGCCATTTCAAGTCCTTCGCGTCCGTTGTCTGCTGTCACAACGTCGTATCCTTCGTGTTGAAGTTCAAGAGAGACAAAACGAGCAAGGTTTTTCTCATCTTCAACAATCAAAATGCGTTTGCTCATAATAAGTATTTACCACTTTCTTAAAATTTTTTGACTTCTATTTCCCTTAAAAAGTCTGTAGATTTACCCTATAAATAAATCCGAAAATTAACTTCTAATGATATAATAATACAGATTTTTAAAATTGTCAAACATTTTTAGTTTGTTTTTTGAATTAATTTTCGTCAAATAGACCGTTCAATTGGGCAAAGGGATTACTTGCCTCTTTTTTCTCCTGTTGAAGTGCGGCAAAATCCTCTTCTGACAAGACTTCCCAGTCATTACCTGAGAGCGAAATTTGTCCTGATTCTTCCTCAGGTGTTAATACTCTCAAAGGAATATTAAGAAGAATATTATCTAGAATACTCTCATCAAGATTAATGGTATCCCCATCCAAGATAAGAACTAGATTTTCTTCGACTAATTCCTTTTGAAGAGCTGCATCTGCCTCTTGTATAAAGGTTTCTGAAACCGGATAGTTAAAGCTAAGTGTCACAGGTTCAAGTGAACGGCTAGATGGCAAGGTAATATCATAGCTAAGTTGATAGTCCAAAAGGTACAAGCCATTATCATAGGCTACCTGACCACTTGCTTGAATCTGTTCAAGATTTAAAACTTGATCATAGCGTTCTTTAATAGACTCCAACAAAGAAGGTGCTTCGGTAAAGGCGAGCCCCTCTGGAGACTTTCTAACTTCTGAAAGATAAATCATTCTTAATCCTCAAATTAAATTTCCCCATAGGGATCTATTTTCAATCCACAAGACCATAATCCCCTACATTTACTTTTCATTAGAGAGCATGATTATGATTTTAGACTTAATTAGTATTATATCAAATTTTTAAGAAAAAATAACACCTTTAATATTACATATTTCTTAAACTTAGAACTTTTTTCAAAGCTAATAAGAAACTTAATCAGACCCAGTTTCCATCTGTCCTATAGAGTTAGATGAAAGCTCTTAATTATGGTAAAATAAGAGCATTGAAACTAGATAAAAGGAATATATAATGACACCTGAAGATTTTTACAAGGCTCTGAAAGAACTGGGGTTCGATCTCAGCCAAAAACAAAAAGACCAATTCCAACGCTACTTTGAGCTTTTGGTAGAATGGAACGAAAAGATCAACCTTACTGCAATCACAGAAAGAGACGAGGTCTACCTCAAACATTTCTACGATTCCCTAGCTCCTGTGCTTCAAGGGCATATTAAAAATCAAAGTATTCGACTTCTGGATATCGGAGCTGGAGCTGGATTTCCAAGTCTCCCTATGAAAATCCTTTGCCCTGAGCTTGATGTGACTATCATCGACTCTCTTAATAAACGCATCAATTTCCTCAATCTCTTGGCTGATGAACTTGAGCTCAGCGGTGTTCACTTCTATCATGGACGTGCAGAGGATTTTGGACAAGACAAGGCCTTCCGTGCTCAGTTTGATATTGTTACTGCCCGTGCCGTCGCACGCATGCAGGTTCTCTCAGAATTGACTATTCCTTTCTTGAAGGTTGGTGGACAACTTATTGCACTTAAAGCTGCAGCAGCTGATGAAGAGTTAGCCGATGCTAAAAATGCCTTGAACTCGCTTTTTGCCAAGCCTATTCTCAACGAGAACTACAGACTGCCAAATGGGGATGGACGTAATGTCACTATTGTCGATAAGAAAAAAGAAACCCCAAATAAATACCCACGTCGTGCTGGAATTCCTAACAAGAAGCCGCTATAACGTTTATCCAAGGAGGTGTCTTACTCCTTGGATTATTATTTACTCTTATGATAACTTGGAGGTTTTCATTGATTAATCGTCTTTCTGTCACGCAAAAGCTGGTGCTCAGCTTTGTCTTTGTCATTATAGTGGGAAGTATTTTACTTAGCCTTCCCATAAGCCACTATGCTAATAGTCCAGAAACAAGCTACCTGGATCATCTCTTCAATACTGTGTCAATGGTCTGTGTAACTGGACTTTCTGTTGTCCCGGTCAGTAAGGCATACAATGGTCTCGGTCAAATTTTCTCTATGCTTCTCATGCAGACGGGAGGACTTGGGCTCGTCTCTCTTATAGCCTTTAGCACCTATACCCTGAAAAATAAATTAGGACTGAGTGATCAAGATCTCCTTCAATCCGCACTTAGCAGGGATAACCAAAAAGATTTGAAAGCTTATCTTTTTAAGGTCTATAAAATTACTTTTTCTATTGAAGTTTTGGCAGCACTTGTGATTATGACTGATTTCATTCCTCGTTTTGGACTTGGTCATGGCATTTTTAATAGTCTCTTTCTAGCTGTCTCTGCCTTTTGTAATGCTGGATTTGACAACTTAGGATCTAACAGTTTACAGGATTATGCAACCAATCCAACCATTAACCTTGCTGTAGCTTTTCTCATTATGTCTGGAAGTTTGGGATTTGCAGTTTGGATTGATTTGATTCAACTATTGCGACGTTATATTAAAGATCGTCCAAGGAATTGGAAATTAGCTTGTAGACCTTTCAGCAATCAAAGCCGTCTTGTTCTTATAAGTACAGGCTGTCTCCTCTTAGGAGGAACACTACTTGCTTGGTTACTGGAAATGGATAACTCTAAGACAATCGGTACTCTCAATGTCTGGCAACAACTTCTGGTAAGTTTCTTTCAGACTGTAACCATGCGTACCGCTGGCTTTGCAACTATTTCCTATACCAATGCCGATTTCTCCACAAATCTTCTTTTTATGATTCAAATGATTATTGGGGGTGGTCCTGGAGGAACTGCGGGTGGTATCAAGGTGACAACTGCCACTATCATGTTCCTGCTTTTTAAGTCAGAGCTATCTGGTAACTCGAGCGTTGTTTTTCGAAATCGTATTATATCTAATAAGACTGTTTTACAAGCATTCACAGTTATACTCTTTTTCCTAACAATGCTCTTTGTCGGCTATGTTATTTTGCTGGAGACTAATCCTACGCTATCGCCCCTAGGCCTACTTTTTGAGAGTGTGTCAGCCATTGCTACCGTTGGTGTTTCAATGGATTTGACCCCTAATCTAAATACTCTAGGACGACTCGTTATCATGTCTCTGATGTTCATTGGCCGTGTTGGACCTATCACTGTTCTCTTGAGCTTGATGACCAAAAAAGAAAAGCATGTCTCTTATGCCCCAACTGATATTTCAGTTGGCTAAACAATTTTATTCATTGACAATATTCTGAAAGGATTTTATATGAAAACACAAATTATTGGGGTCCTCGGTTTGGGAATCTTTGGACAAACCATTGCAACCGAACTCTCCTCTTTTGGACAAGACGTTATTGCCTTAGATAATAACTCTACAACAATTAATTCCCTTGCTGACCAGGTGACTAAGGCCGCTGTTGGTGACATTACTGACATTGACTTTCTACGTTCTGCTGGTATTGATACTTGCGATACGGTCATTATCGCAACTGGAGAACACCTAGAATCTTCTGCACTGGCGCTCCTGCAATGTAAAAAACTTGGCATTACAAATATTATTGCTAAAGCTACGAATAACAATTATGAGGAAGTCCTTTACGGAATGGGGGCCAACTGGGTCATCACTCCTGAGCGTAGCACAGCAAAAGACTTGGCTTCAAACATCCTTCGTTATAACATTTCAAATGTTTTTCATTTAGAGGACGACGTGGCTTTAATTGAACTTAAAATTCCAAAAGAATGGGCTGGAAAGTCTTTGCATACATTAAATCTAAGACAAAATTATAACGTCAACGTTATTGGTTTTAGAGATGAGCAAAATGGCAAGTTAAACACTCACTTTGACCCAAGTAAGAAACTACCTGACGAAGGAATCATCCTAGTTGTCGCCGACAATCGGACACTAGAAAAATTTGATTATTTAGGCTATTTGAAATAACAAAAAACGTTCCAATCTCGTTCATCTGGACAAGACGGGAACGTTTTTAGTTGTGCTTATTTGCATACTTTTGCTAAAAGGAAAGAATATTATCCCCATGGATTGTAAAAACGACCATGATTGAGGAAGATTAATCCTATACTAATTCCCAATAAAAGAATAGCTGACACGATGACAAGGTAATCTTGTTTTATCAAAGATTTATGCACATACCATGTACGTTTTTTGTAGCGACCAAATCGTCGTAATTCCATAGCTGTCGATATGGTATCAATACGTTCGAGGGAAGAAAAAATCAGAGGGAGAACAATTTGGAGATTCCCACGAATGCGTTTGACCAATCCCGCCTTTTGCGACAAATCCAAACCACGAGCCTCCTGAGCCTTACGAATCGTAAAGAATTCTTCTTGAACATCTGGAATATAACGCAAGGTTAAACTCACGGAATAGGCAAATTTATAAGGAACCCCAATTTGATTCAGGCTAGCCGCAAACTGACTCGGATGAGTAGTCATGAGAAATAGAATGGCAAGAGGGACCGTTGAAAAATACTTGAGCAATAGATTTGCAAGGTAAAAAAGCTCCTGACTGGTTAGATAGAAACGCCCCCAACCTTCAATAATAACTGTCTTAGCCCCGTAAATTTCTTCACCATAACCAGGTGCGAAAAGGTAGACCATAAGTAAATTAAAGAGAGCAATCGATCCAATAATCTTAACAACGAAAGAAATATCTCGCCAACGAATCTTGACCAAATAAAAGAGATAAATAGAAAGTAAGCCTACTGCTAGAATAAAACGTGGGTCATAGGTTGCCATACAAGCAACTGAAACCAAGATAAAGAAAAGCATCTTACTTGCCCCAGACAAATCATAGAGGAAACCTTGACCTGACTGATAACCAATTAAACGATTAGACATTAGGGCCTCCTTTTTCGATATAATACTGGGTTACTTCTACTGGATCACTTGACAATTTCTGACCCAAAGTATAAAGAGATGTCTGCTTGAGATTAGCTGACTCAAGTAAATCCTTCTGATTAAGAATTGTAACAGGATTGTCGTCTGCAATGATTTTCCCCTCAACCACAACGAGACAACGATCACTATATTCCAACATGAGCTGCATGTCATGGGTAATCATCACAATGGTATGGCCTTGCTTCTGAAGACTGTCCAAGAAATTCATGATATCTGTGTAAGTCTTGTAATCTTGACCAGCCGTTGGCTCATCCAAAATAATGATTTCAGGTTTCAAGACCAAGATAGACGCAATGGTCACACGCTTTTTCTGACCAAAGGAAAGCGCAGAAATAGGCCATTTACGAAAACTATAGAGGCCACAAGTCTTCAAGACCTCATGAACACGCTCTTCAACCTCAGTTTCTTCAATCCCTCGCAAGCGCAAACCAAGAGCCACTTCATCAAAAATCATAGTTTGGCTAATCATCTGATTAGGGTTTTGCAAAACAAAGCCTATACGCTCTGAACGCTCGGCGATGCTATCCTGACTGATATCCTGACCCTTGTAAGTTAATTTCCCTTGACTAGGGACAAAACCGCATAGAGCTTTGGCAAGCGTCGACTTTCCAGCCCCATTTTTACCGATAATCGCTAGTCGCTCACCTTTTTTCAAGCTAAAAGACATATCCTCTATAATCGCTGGATTATCCCCATAGGAAACGCTAAGCCCCTCAACCTTCAAAATAGAATCACTTGAACTGTCTCTTTTATCTTTCAAAACTCTATCTGGTAGAACAAGGTCAGATAAGTCTAAAGCATCCAATTGACTAAGATTTTGTGCATCTCTTGTGTCGAATCCCAACTGACGTAAAACCGTCACATATAGAGGTTCGCGAATCCCATTTTCCAGTAAGAGAGTACTTGATAAAAGCTCATCTGGGTTACCGTTAAAGAGGAGGGTACCATCATTGACCAGTAAAATCCGGTCAACAGGACGATAAAGAACATCTTCTAGACGATGCTCAATAATAATTGTTGTAGCTCCCACCTCTTTGTGGATTTTATCAATGAGGTCAATGGTTTCCTGTCCTGATTTAGGATCTAAATTTGCTAGAGGCTCATCAAATAAAAGAATAGGACTCTCATCAATCAAGACTCCAGCCAAACTAACTCGTTGTTTTTGGCCACCTGATAAGTCTTGAGGGCGGTGATTCAAAAGAGAAGTCAAGTCTAGACGTTCAGCCCAGAGAGCTACCTTATCCTTCATCTCACTTTGTTTAGCACAATCATTTTCCAAGGCAAAAGCCAAATCCTCGGCTACTGTTAAGCCAATAAACTGACCATCTGGATCCTGCAATACCGTAGATACTAACTGTGACTTATCATAGATAGATTGCTTGAAAATATTCTGTCCAGCTATCCTTACCTGGCCTTGTGCCTGGCCTTTATGGATATTAGGTATGATACCATTGAGACACTGAGCCAGGGTAGACTTTCCGCTACCAGAAGGGCCTAAAATGAGCACTTTCTCGCCTTTGACAATATCAAAGCTGATATCTTTAAGAGTCGCTTCTGCTTGTGCATCATATTGAAATGTAAACTGATTAAAACTAATGTATTTATCCATGTTTCTACTAAAAAAGAGAGGAGGTATCAAAGCAAACTGACAGTCCCACTCTCCTATGATTCATGCTAGTCTTTGGTAAGACTACCAGATTGTGTACGTGAGCCAGCATAGATTGCAAGAAGGAGGGTTCCTCCGATTGCAATTGTAATAAAGTTAGCTACGCCAGCTACAAAACTTTGTGCATAAAGATATGACCAGGC
Organism: Streptococcus sp. HMSC064H09; assembly: GCF_001812625.1. Lineage (NCBI taxonomy): Bacteria > Bacillati > Bacillota > Bacilli > Lactobacillales > Streptococcaceae > Streptococcus > Streptococcus sp. HMSC064H09. Next base: position 57,984 of record NZ_KV809571.1, on the reverse strand, counting down.
TTGTGCGAATTGGAGTCTATCACCAATAGGGGTAACGATACCATAGGCAATAAGGAGGGCCAATGCTTGTGCTAGGTTAAACCAAATCATACTCATCAAAGAAAACTTGCCAGTTGTCACATCATATTTTTTGTTGAATAGACCAATTACAAGACCTGTAATGGCACTTGCAAACACCCAAGCCCATGAGATATTTCCGTATTGAATACCATCTTTAAGCGCATGCCCAATAAAGCCCATAAAGAAACCTGTAATAGGCCCAAAAATCACTGAGAATAGGGCTTGAACAGCATACTGAAGTTGGATGCTGGTATTCCCAAAAATAGGAATATTAACAAACATACCAATGATAATAAAGAGTGCTGCACCAATACCTGTCGCAACTACTGTACGAATTGAATTATTTTTCATAATCTTACTTTAATCTCCTAAACGTTTAATTTCAATGTGCCAGTTAGACCCCACACCAACATTATAGGCCTTGGCAAAAGACCCCTGGTTTATGGCTAAGCCAACACGATAGAGGGAATTGATATAAATAATTGGCTGACCGATACGAACATCCGCAAAAGATTTCCCATAGGTAACTTGATTTTGGTAGACCAACATATCATTGTTAAAGATGGTCACCTCGAATCGATCACCAAAGTTTGGTTCCAAGGCATAAAAGTCATCACGTGTGATAGAGGTCCAAAGAGAGCCGAAACGGACGTCCAAAATATCAATTGCACCACGAACCAAATTATCCTCTATGATGGTTTCAACCACTGGAAGCTCTAGAATTTTGTCCACAGGTAACTCAGGACCTACTTCTTCAAAACTGATATGACCAGAAGCTAATTTGGCACCTGTATAGGCATAAACATCACGACCATGGAAGGTATAAGACAGCTCCGTATTACTACGACGATTCTCAACTTCTGAAATTTCACGGACAGCAACGATACCGACATCCTTCTTGATATAAGAAAGTGTTCCGTTATCTGGTGTGACGATATATTGCCCCGTCTTTGTTAAGGCAACCACACTTTTACGTGATGAGCCTACACCCGGATCAACTACCGAAACAAAGGTTGTTCCCTTTGGCCAGTACTCGACAGTCTGAAACAGACGATAGGAAGCTTCAAAAGTGTTGTAGGGTGTAATATCATGTGTAAGGTGATGAACTCCCAAACTTGGTTCTTCTTGAAGAGCCACACCAATCATGGCCGAAACAGCACCGTCAACCAAACCAAAGTCTGATTGAAGCACCAATAAATTATTAGTCATAAATGTTTCACCTTTTCTCTTTGAACGGTTTATTTTACCATATTTTATGGGCTTTTTAAAGATGATAGATTCTTGAGCTAGCTATAGTCTTTGACTATGTTTTCTCCAAAATCAAAAAGCCAGCCAAATAGGCCGACCTTATACAATTATCTATACTTTCTTCCAACGACTCTTTTCTGCTACTGCTGTAAAAAGTACGTCTGTTGAAGAGTTAAGGGCTGTTTCACAAGAGTCTTGGATGACACCTACGATAAAGCCAACACCAACAACTTGCATAGCCAAATCATTTGAGATACCAAAGAGGCTACATGCTACTGGCACTAATAGAAGGGATCCTCCAGCAATACCTGAGGCACCACAGGCAGAAATAGCTGAAACCACACTAAGAATGAGTGCTGTCGCAAAATCGACCTGAATTCCCAAAGTCGTTACTGCAGCAAGAGTTAAGACATTGATTGTCACGGCTGCCCCAGCCATATTAATAGTTGATCCCAAAGGAATAGAAACTGAATAGGTATCAGGATTTAAACCAAGATCTTTACAAAGCTGAAGGTTAACAGGAATATTAGCTGCTGACGAGCGAGTAAAGAAGGCTGTAATCCCAGAGTCTTTCAAACAACGGAAAACCAGTGGGAAAGGATTTTTGCCCATCATCACAAAGGCAATAATAGGATTAACAACCAAGGCAACAAAGGCCATTGTTCCCACTAAAACAAGGATTAGGACACCATAATCCGCCAAAACACCAACACCATTCTCAGAAATAGTATTAAAGACAAGACCAAGGATACCAAATGGCGCCAAGTTAATAATCCAACGAACGATTTGTGAAGTCACTTCTGCCAAGGTATGTAGCAAATCTTTCGTGTGAGTGCTAGCTGTTCGCATGGCGAAACCAAAGACAACCGCCCATACTAAAACACCAATGTAGTTAGCTTGAGCCAAGGCATTGACAGGGTTATCCACCATCTTAAGCAACAAATCTTTAAAGACTTCTCCCACACCTTGAGGTGCCGTTGCTTTAGTCGCTGCCGCTGCTCCCAACTTCAGAGAAATTGGAAAAATATAGTGAGAGATAACAGCCGTCAAAGCTGCCGCAAAGGTCCCAAAGAGATAAAGAACAATAACTGTCTTCATGTTGCTTTGTTGACCTTCTCGCGTTTGGGAAAGGGCATTGGCAACCAAGGCAAAGACCAAAAGTGGGGCAATTGCCTTCAAGCCACCAACAAACATGTCTCCTAAGAGACCAATAACCGTAAACTTAGGAACAAGCAAACCAAGCACAGCACCCACTACCACACCAATGGCAATGCGCTTAATTAGACTGGTCCTATTCCAAGTTGAAATAAAACGTTTCATAACTCATTAACTCCTTTTTATGGTTAGCCAACCATAAAGCATTCGATAGCTTCCATACTATGATAAATATCTGAAATCGTCAAGGCATGAGAAAAGCCTGTAGCAAACAGGCTCTCAAATCCTATTTATGACTCAATTTACGAGTCAAGAAATCACCCAAGAATTGGATAAGGAAAATCAAAATCAAAATCAAGAAAGTTGCCAAAATGGTAACTGATGTACTTGAACGGTTATATCCATAGTAGATGGCGATGTAACCTAGACCACCTGCACCTATAGCACCGGCCATTGCAGTCTCACCGACTAGGGAAATCAGAGTTACGGTTGATACACGAACCAATTCTGGGAGCCCTTCACTAAGGTAAACCTTAATCGTATCCCAAAGTGTTGCGCCACTTGCTTGTGCTGCTTCAATAACGCCACGGTCAAGATCTGCAAGTACCACCTGTACTTGACGTGCAAAGAATGGGAAGGTTGCAGCTGACAATGGAACCAAGGCAGCTGTCATACCAAGGTTAGTCCCCACGATAAAGTAAGTGAAGCCTTTCAAAATCGCCAAGAGGATGATGAAAGGAATGGCACGAAAGATTGAAGTGATTTTATCCAAGATTTGGAAAACAAATTTATTTTCAATAACTCCACGAGGACCTGTCAATACCAAGAAGAGCCCCATAACAAGACCAAGAAGTCCCCCAATGATGAAGGAAATAACCGTCATGTAGAGAGTCGCATAGATGGCGTCTGGCCAAGAATTAACCCCCTGCATACCGATACGATAAATATCTGGAAAGTTTTGTTGAATCCAATCTGCCATTATTGGGCTCCTTTCTTAAGTACTTGCAAGCTGACACCTGCATTTTCAATCGCTTTTTGAGCAGCAAGAACCTGATTCGCTTCACCATCCAAGACAACGACCAATTCACCAACAGGAGTATCACCTAGAATCTCAACGTTACCATAAAGGATGTTACTTGAAACTCCGTACTCTTTGAAAAGTTCGGTCAAGAGTGGCTCATCTGTTGAAGAACCAGCATATTTAAGTTGAACGAGAAGGGCTGAGCTTGGTAAGTTTTTCACCAAAGGTTGTGCATTAATCTTAGCCAAGGCATCTTCAATCCCTGCAGCAGTTTCAATAAATTCTTGTGTCAAATCTTCTTGAGGATTTGAGAAGATATCAAGAACACTGCCCTCTTCCAAAAGTTGACCATTTTGCATAACAGCCACACGGTTACAAATGTCTTTAACAATTTGCATTTCATGGGTAATCATAACCACTGTCAAACCAAGTTTTTTATTCAAATCCTGCAAAAGCGAAAGAATTTGCTTAGTTGTTTTAGGGTCAAGGGCTGATGTAGACTCATCTGAAATCAAGATTTCAGGATCATTAGCCAAGGCACGCGCAATCGCTACACGTTGTTTTTGACCACCTGACAATTGTGCAGGATAGTTTTCCGCACGATCAGCCAAATCAACCAATTCCAAAAGACCACGAATTTTTTTGTCTTTCTCTTCATTGCTTAGTTTAGAATGGCGAAGAGCAAAGGCTACATTTTCATAAGCCGTCTTTTGAGCCATAAGGTTAAAGTGTTGGAAAATCATCCCAATCGTTTGACGTTTCTGACGCAATTCTTTTGTCGACAATTGGACCTTACCATCTGCAAAAGTCACATCTTTACCGATAGTGATTTTACCAGCTGTAGGCACTTGCAAAAGATTGATTGCGCGCACAAGGGTAGATTTACCAGCCCCTGAATAACCAACAATTCCATAAATATCACCTTTTTCAATCTGGATAGACACATCCTTAACCGCTTGAATAGTGCGGCGTTTCTGCGTAAAGGTGATATCAATATTTTTCAAATCAATAATGACATTACTCATAACTTGCAATTAACTCCTTAATTAGTTCAATGTGGGTGTAATAATCTGCTAAGCTGACATTTTCATCCCCACCATGGTCACGACTGTTGGCATTTCCTATACCAAAGGCTGCCATAGGAACACCCAAAGCCTGATGAATCATATGCATAGGCCCCGTACCTGCTGCCGTTGGAAGCACAGCAACACCTTCTTCATAAAAGCCTTTTGCTAACTCAATAACATTAACAATAGCTGGATCAGACATATCACTTCGATAACTTTCTTCACCAAGAGTGAAGGTTACCTTGATACGGTCAAATCCTTCTTTTTTGAGGTGAGCCTTAATACACTCCAAAACGTACTCAGGTGTCAAGCCAGGGACCAAACGCATCTCCATCTTAGCTCTGGCTTGAGCTGGTAAGATGGTCTTAACCCCTTGCCCCTGATAACCTGTTGAAATTCCCTCAATAGAAAGAGCAGGCTCAAAATAGTAAGTTTTCAAGAACGCTCGGCGGTCACTTTCTAAAATGGGTAGTTTTAAGCCGTAAATCCTACGAAGACTGTCTGCATTTTCAATGGCATAAGTTTCGATAAGATTCATCTCTCGTTCGTTTGGTTGGACAATCTTTTCATAGATGCCGTCAATAAGGATATGTCCCTGATCATCTCTCATGCTTGAGATAGCATTAAGCAAGTACCATGACGCCGATTCAATCACTGCACCAAATTTAGAGTGGATATCAACATCAGCACTCTCGACAGACAAGTCAAAGGTAATAATCCCCTTGTTGCCACCTGTGATTTCCAATTGACCTTTACTATTTCGGTTCCCTTGCTCCCAAACCAATAGGTCTGCTGGAAGAAGGTCATCTCGGTATTTTTCTAAATATTTTTCAAGGTCTGTTGATGCTGATTCTTCAGCACCTTCCATCATAAACGTAATATTTACAGGAAGATCACCAACTTCTCGAATATATTTCCGAAGGGCTGTCAGACGAGCTGTAATATGCCCCTTATCATCATCAACACCACGACCATACATATATCCCTTTCGAACAGTCAGACGGAAAGGTTCATCGGTCCATGGCTGATCATTGTCCGCAGGAACAGTGTCATAGTGTTGATAGAAAATAATTGTTTTCGCATCTGGATTTGGACTCTTGAATTTCGCCAAGACAAAAGGTGCCGTATAGGTCTCGTCAATTGTCACCTCTGCGCCAACACCAGAGAAAATCTCACCAAGGTAAGCAGCCACATCATAGAGACCAATATTTTGAGCAAAAATAGATTTTTTAGAAATCAAAGTCCGCAAAACTTCAAAATAGTGCTGAGCAATTTCATCGTTACGAAATTTTCGTAACTGCTCTTCTTCACTTGAAAATGCCATCAAATCGTCTCCTTCATACACGACAAAATGGCGTGCTCTCACACGCCCTCTGTCCTTAGCTTATTTCTTTGAATTAGCTTTCAATTGATCTTGTGTTGGGGCACCTTTCCATGCTGGAAGGTCAACCTTGTTAGATGCATCATAGATGATTTGTGCTACTTCATCGTTTTGGTAGGCTTTAATCAAAGTCTTGATAGCATCAGCTTTATTTGATTTTTCCCAATCTTTATTAGCTGCAATGATGTTAACCCAATCTTTCAAATCTTGACTTGGTTCTTCTTGGAAGAGAGTTGTATCATAGTTAACGTTTTGTTGTTGTGCGTATGAGTTATTAACAACCGCTGCATCTACTGATGAGAGAGTTTGGGCAGCTTGTTCAGCTGAGATTTCTTTGATATCCAATTTCTTTGGATTCTCAGAAATGTTCTTGATAGTTGCCAATTCACCATCTTTAACATCCAACTTAATCAAACCAGCTGTTTGAAGAAGTGTCAAAGCACGGCTTTCGTTTGTACCATCGTTAGGTACTGAGATTGTAGCTCCTTCTGGAAGCTCTTTAACATCTTTATACTTAGCTTTTCCGTTTTCAGTACCTGAGAAAAGGTGGATTGGGCTAAGAAGTGTGTCAGCTGCCGCAACAACATCACCTTTATTTTCTTTGTTCCAGTTGTTCAAGAAATAAATGTGTTGGAAAGCATTAACATCGATTTCACCGTTTTTAAGGGCTTCATTTGGTTGGTTGTAGTCTGTAAACTCTTTCAACTCGATAGTAACACCCTTGTCTTTAGCCAATTCTTTGACTTTATCCCACAATGGCTCAGTTGTATCATCCAAAGTCATGATACCAACTGTCAAAGTTTTATCATCTTTAGCTGATTTATTACCACCAGCACCACAAGCAGCCAAAGCGACTGTTGAAGCGACTGCCAATCCTGTAATTCCGAGAATTTTTTTTAGTTTCATAACGAACTCCCTTTAATTGTTTTAAGTATAAAATTATTATCCCATAGGATAAGAATTGTATCAAATTGTTTATAATTGTATATCTCTATAGCTATTAGCTATAACCTGTCCTAGATTTTAATTATATAAAAAAGCTGAGAATCATTCCCAGCTCCTTTCTTATTTTTTGCTTGGAACTTTCAAAGCGTCTTTAGTTGGAATATAATCTTTATTTCCAAGGAATTTTTCAGCCAATTTAGCCAAAGTACCATCTTTTTGGAGTTCTTCCAAACGTTTGTTTACAAATTTTTGAAGGTCTTTTTGGTTATCTGCGAACAAGAAGTAGATGTATGGTTGTTGATCAGATTTAAGCTCAATAGTCTTCAAGTTGCTCAATTTATTGTTTTTGATGATTGCATTAACAGTTGGTGCATCAAAGATCTTGAAGTCGTACTTGCCTTCATTCAAACTTGTCAACATTTGTGTAATATTTTCATTTGTGTAGTTAAGTTCAACTGGCTTGTCTGAATGTTTATCGTTAAATTCAGTTAATTGTGTCGCTGTCGATGTTCCTTGAACAACCTGCGTTGAGTGTCCAGCAATATCATCATATTTCTTAATATTACTATCTTTTGGAACAGTCAAAACAGCTGGTGTGGTCCCAATTGGATATGAGAAGAGGTATTTTTGGTCACGTTCTTCTGAATAAGAGATATTGTTCCCAGCCATTTGGTATTTAGCTGAGTCAAGACCTGTGAAGACTGAAGACCATTCTGTTTTTTGGAATTTCACTTCATATTTGTCAGAGTCCTTGAAGACTGCTTTAGCCACTTCCACATCGTAACCAGTCAATTCACCGTTTTCTTCATATGAGAACGGTGCTGTTGTCCCAACAGTGGCAAAGTTAATTGTTTCTTTAGCACCTGAAGATTTAGATGCTTCTTTTGATGATTTAGATGAACATGCAGCAAGCAAAGCTACTGAAGCAATGGCTACACCCGTAATTCCAAGAATTTTTTTAAGTTTCATAATACTCTCCTTTGAGATTGATTGTTATTATTGTAACAGAATTCACTAAGCTTAACTAATACTTAAACATAATCAAGGTGATAAGAAAATACTATCACCTAAAAATATCAATTGTTTGACAAAGAAAAAAGTAGGAAACCTAGAACGATTTCCTACTTATCCTTATTAATAATGTGACAAACGCTCAACTACTTGCTGGTTACTGAGCACTTCCTGGGCAGGAAAGAAATCAGCTTTGCCATCTTCGAAAAGAAGAACATCAGCCTTTTCATGATGAAGGTGCTTGAAGTGGTGAGCAGACATGATAATAGTTTTTCCAGCTGAATGAAGGTCATGTAGAAGTTCCCTAAAAAATTCTTCATATTCTTTAGAAAGATTATTGAAGGGTTCATCAAGAATATACACATCTGGATTAGTTACCATGATACTGGCAAAAGCCACTTTCTTCTTTTCTCCACCAGACAGTTGATAGGGAACGCGATCTCTTAAATCGTCAATTTTAAGCAGGGATAGCGTGTCTTGAACGCGCTGTGAGACTTCTTCTTCGGTTAGACCTAGCTGGCGAGGACCAAAAGCAATCTCATCATAGACAGTACTATTAAATAACTGACTATCCACATCCTGAAAGAGGATTCCGAGGCGACTATAAAAATCTCGTTTTTGACGTTTGTCCTTCAGCCATTCTTTGAGGTCCTTCCCTAAGAAAAGAATGCGACCAGATTCTTCCTGCTTGAAGCCAGTTAATAAACTGATAAGACTTGATTTCCCAGTCCCATTTTCCCCCATCAACATCACATATTGTCCTTGTCTAATCTCCAAATCAAGACCAGTAAAGACCTTTTTTTGTTCATAGGCACAGGCCACTTGTTTCAATTGAAACATCTCATCCTCCTAACAGAATCTGTCCTAAAATCATTGCTACTAGACCTATCAAGGCCAGCCAGTCCTTCCATGTGAATGACTGTGATGACTTGACATACTCACCAACAAAGCAACGTGCTTCCATGGCTTGAGTCAGTTCCTCACCATAGCGTATAGCTTTAAGGTATAAAATTCCCCAGATATTACTTCCAATCCGGAAACGATGGTTGCCGCCAAAGCTTCGTGCTTCAATCCCTTTGAGCAAATCCATTAATTGTTTTCCAAAGACATCAATATATTTTATGGTGATATCTAACTGGAGCAGAACAAGATCAGGAAAATGCAACCCTTTTAATGCCACTAGCATCTCACTTATTGTACTTGTCTCTGAATAATAAGCAATGGCTACGGCAATCAAAGGAAGTCTAAAAAGAAAGAGCGATTGACCTCCGCTAAGTAAGAGATGCGGTAGATAAAGAACTAGTGGGAAAATCAACAACACTACAGTTTTTTTCAAAGTTCTTACTAAAACCGAATGCGGTAAAAAAGTCACGCCAGCTCCTAAAAACAAGGCTACAATCCACAAAACTGTGAGATTTCGGCTAATTCCCACTGAAACCAGTAAGAAAAAGAGAAGTAAAACCTTAGCTGTTGGATGAAAGACTGATGCTACTTTTAAAGGATGCGTTTCAAACTTTTGAAGAAGAGCTTCCAGATGGTGACGATTCCGGATAAGAAAGTTATTTCTACCGACTTTAGTGACTACTGGGCGCTCTTCCGACATCCAATCTGGAAGAATCATTTTTCAACCTTTCTACCGAAAATCAAGCGATAGAGGATGAAGAAAATCAAAACAGCAGAGGCAGCGCTCAGGATATAACCCAAAACTTCTGGAATGCCTGCGATACTATAATCTGGGAAGAGGGCATTGAATGAAAAACCATTCAACATTCCTTTTGGCGCTTGGGCTTCCACATGGTAATGAGACAATTTTTCTACCAACTCTTTGACATCCCATTCTGCAAAAGCTGTTCCCGTCGCCAATAAACCAAGTGGCGTTAGGATAATTAAGGCTAGGATAAAGAGCAATAAAGGACGTAGTTTTTTAGTCGTTATTTCCTGAGTATTATCAATATTCAAACGTTCAATGAATTCTTGAACACCGGCTGTGAAAAATCCTTCTACCAAGCCGATAAGCAGGTGAGTCAAGCCCATTACTGGAAGCGTCACTCTCAAAGGGTATGGATTGTAAAGCGGATTACCACTGCTATCTTTAAAGAGAATCGGTTGAATTCCTAGTAAAACCGCAACAGTCAGGGCCGCAACTACAATTCCAATATAACCTCCAAAAAAGCTAGCAATTATCCTGTTCTTTGTCCACTTATTCAAGAGTTTATAAACAGCATAACCCACAAATGGCATGACAACAGCCATACAAAAGGCATTCGCACCAAAGGCCAAAATCCCACCATCACCAAATAGCAAAGCCTGCATAGCTAGAGCCACACTAACTGCTAAACAGGAGGCCCAAGGTCCTAACAATATAGCAATTAGCACTGCCCCAACAGCATGGGCACTAGTTCCACCTGGGGCTGGAAGATTAAACATCATGATAAGGAAGGACAAGGAAGTCCCGATTCCCAACATAGGAATCGTTTTTTTATCAGTGTCAACCTTTACCTTCACTTCCTTGACAGCCTTATACCAAATAGGCAACATAACTGCCCCCATTGCCGCACAAGTCATAGGGCTTAAGTAATTTTCAGGAATATGCATTTCTTATCTCCTCATATCATTTTTTCTCAAATTCAAAGGGGTTAATCCATGTATTTCTTGTCTAAAATAGTCTGCACAAGAATAAATGACGCGACGATTATCCTCAGCAGTTTTTCCTAAGATACGTAACACCAAACCTGAGATATCTAAGGATGAAATGGCAAAATCAGACTCAAGATTTAGCCCTTCTAAGTACTTCTGCAAAGCCTTAACAAAAGCCTCGTCAATATTTGGGGACACCATTACCAAGCTATTGTAATTACGCCAGCCTTCAAAATAACCAAGTTTAAACATATCTTGTTTCTGAGGTTCTAAGAGAGTCTGATCGCTATAAACAAGTTCATTATCTTGGTAAATTTGTGTCAAATTACGAAAATAATGGTATTGAAACGGTAAATCCTCATGAGACCAACCTGCCGTTACACCATCTGAATAAATCAAGTGGGCAGACTTATCCATATCAATACGACTTGTTTGGAAATAGCGTGATTTTAAATATGGAATAACTTCATCAGCCATGTACTCCAAATAACTATTTTCTTCAAGTGTGATAGACGTATTCTGTTGTGTCAACTGTCCTTTCTCACACTTGTAAACATAGGTCGGTGTTTGAGTTGTCACCAAGGCATGAGCATCTTTATTAACATCAATGGTCACTTGATACTGCTCACCCTCGACAAAGCCCCCACCCATATTAATTAGGAAATAGTAAGGAACGCCATTGTCATCTGAATTATCTGCCGACACTCGAGAGTTGCCTTCTTGGTATTTCTTGTGGGAAATTGTACGACCATTTCTGTTTGAAAATCCAAGATGGACAAAGCCATCATATGCTTGTGTCATCTTACAAGTCCTCTAGTAGGAAATTCTTACGAATCCATTCTTCTACTTCCTTAACATTGTCATCATTATTCAAATTTGTGAAAATGAAAGAATCTTCGTTACGGAAATGAAGGGTATCTTCACGCATACGGTCTAGGTTGGCTCCAACATAAGGTGCAAGATCAGTCTTATTGATCAAGAACAAATCACTCTTAATCATCCCTTGACCAGCCTTACGTGGGATTTTTTCACCCTGAGCAACGTCAATAATATAAATGGTAAAATCAACCAAATCAGGGCTGAAGGTCGCAGCCAAGTTGTCTCCACCACTTTCAAGGAAAATAACATCCAAATCATGATTAAAGCGCTCTTGAAGAGTTTCAATCGCTTCAAAGTTCATAGAGGCATCCTCACGAATCGCAGTATGAGGACACCCACCAGTTTCTACACCAATGATACGGTCTTCGTCTAAGCTTGAATTTTTAGCCAAGAAAAGGGCATCTTCTTTTGTATAGATATCGTTAGTAATAACTGCTAAATTTAAGTCGGACATACGTCGTGTAAGACGCTCAAGCAAAAGGGTTTTACCTGAACCAACAGGTCCACCAACTCCAATAATTACAGTACGTTTTGTCATTGTTTTTTCCTCTCAACCTTGTTGATATTTTAGGACATGAATAGGCGGAATACCTGTGTTTCATGTTTCATCTGAGCTAATTCAAGACCAGGCGTATTGGCCCCAAGGTAGGACGCATCCAATTCTTGAATTTCTTGTGTCATTTTTTCTAATTGCGAAAAGCTACGTAAAACAATCTCCTGTCCAGCAAACTGTCCAAGGGGAATGGCACGCACAGCATTTTGAACCATCGTCGAAATCACGCTATAGCCATAAAGTGCTATGGCTTCATTACATCCCAAGCCCTTGTTAAACACATAGAGCGCAAAGACAATAGCTGGATTGCCGAAGACCACACCCTTACGTATTTTAGACTGATAGTCATCCAATACCGGAATAGCATGAAGCCTTTGAATGAGTCGAAGCATTTGCTTAGCAATCATTTTAGTCCCCTGTCTTGTTTCACGCGCTTGCGTCGAAACTGTCAAGACCTTATCATAATGCCAAACCTGCTCTATGTTATCTGTAACCATAGCATCATAAACCAGTTTGATTACAAGACCTTCACCATATTTAAACTGACTAGCTAAATAGGCTTCTTGCCACTCTTCGTAACCTTTATCATCTGTTACAGTGTCTTCACGCAGATAATTTTCCATCCCAAATGAGTGGTTAAATGATCCAATTGGAAAGGTTGAATCGACAATTTGCACAATTTCAAGATAATCTTGCAAAGACACATTAGCAAAGGGATTAATGTTCATGGGCAGTTAAATTCACATGGCGTAGGGGTTTATCAAGGACCACTTCTTCAATCGTGTAGGCAATCTCTTTTTGAGTCAAGACTTGCTCTACTACTGGGTCAACCTCTAAATAAATCTTGGCATCTTTCACCTCAATTGGTTTATGAGTATTCCCAAGAATGTGAGCTGTGATTCCCATTTCATCCATATCTTTAGGTGAGATGACAATCAAATCCTGTGACTCAACACCAATAGCTAGGACATGGTGATCATCGATAAAAAAGGCAGATCCATTTTGCAATTTTTGTCCCTTATCAAGACGAATACCAAATTCATTCCCATGATCACTCTTCACACGAATAATTTTTTTGTTAAGATCGTCACTCGAAAGAATGACTGTTTCAATATGGTATTTGTCCACATCGATATCCTTAACAAGAGCATCTACTTTTGTAAAAATCATACTTTTTCCTTTTCTATTACATTTTAAAAGTCTAGCATCAGACTCATATAGCAACCTAATAAAGTACTAAAAACGTTATGGCTGTAAAATACAAAAGAGGTTGGAGGAAAAATTCCAGCCTCATGTATATAGCGTTTTCCTTAGAACAAGAAATAACGTTGAGACAATGATGTCGTATGGATTGGCTCACAAGTAACCAACTCATCATCAATAAAGACATCAAAGGTCTGTGGATCGATACGGATTGTTTTTGGAGCGTAGTCATTAAGCTTCATATCACGCTTAGTCAAGTTACGCGTATTCTTAACAGGAAGAACAATCTTATTCAAACCAATTTCTTCTTTGATACCGTGATCATAAGCATATTGAGAGACAAATGTAAGATTTGTTTCATGAACCGCTTGACCGTAAGCACCATATAATTTACGCATGATACGTGGTTGAGGTGTTGGAAGACTTGAACCAGCGTCACCCATAACACCATAAGTTAACATACCACCCTTAAGCACCAACTTAGGTTTTGCACCAAATTGTGCTGGTTCCCAGATAACCAAATCTGCAAATTTACCAACTTCTACAGAACCGATATAGTCTGCAATACCATTGGTGATGGCAGGGTTAATTGTATATTTAGCCACGTAACGTTTAATACGGTTATTATCGTTAAACTCTGAATCCCCTTCAAGTGGACCACGCTGAGCCTTCATCTTATCAGCTAGTTGCCAACAACGCATTGCTACTTCACCGACACGTCCCATTGCCATGGCATCTGAAGTCATGATACTAAGGGCTCCCATATCGTGAAGAACATCTTCTGCAGCCACAGTTTGTTTACGAACACGTGATTCGGCAAAGGATACGTCTTCTGGGATTTTTGGATCCAAGTGGTGACAAACCATAACCATATCTAACAACTCACCAATAGCATTTGTAGTATATGGGTTAGTTGGGTTAGTTGATGATGGCAAAATATTTTCCTTACCTGCAAAGACCATAATATCTGGAGCGTGCCCACCACCAGAACCTTCGGTATGGAAGGTATGAACGGTACGACCTTGGAAAGATTCCAAAGTATTTTCCATAAATCCACCCTCATTCAAAGAGTCGGTGTGGACCGCAAAAGAAACATCGTATTTATCCGCAACTTTAAGGGAATTATCAATTCCTGCGTAAGTCGCACCCCAGTCCTCGTGTGTCTTAATTCCTGCTGCACCAGCTTTAATTTGCTCTTCAACCACTTCAGTCTCAGAACCAACACCTTTGGCAAGGAAACCAAAGTTAGCAGGCATATCATCAACAGCTTGCAACATACGAGTAATATGGAATTTACCTGGTGTACATGTTGTTGCATTACTACCGTCAGCGGGACCAGTACCACCACCAAAGAGGGTCGTGATTCCATTATCCAAACCAAATTCAGGAAGGTCAGCAGAAATATAATGTACGTGGAGGTCAATACCACCAGCAGTCACAATCAAACCTTCTGCAGCAATGGCTTCTGTACTAGCACCCACAACAAAGTCCACATTGTCCATTGTATCTGGGTTACCACCGCGACCAATAGCAACAATCTTACCATCACGAATACCGATATCTGCTTTAATAATACCTGTATAGTCAATGATGGTTGCACCTGTAATAATGGTATCAACAACTGATGGATTGTCACGTGTTTCCGTAGCACTAACACCCATACCATCACGCAAAACTTTACCGCCACCGAACTTAGATTCCTGTCCATAAACAGTAAAGTCTTTTTCAATGGCTGCAAAAAGATTGGTATCTCCAAGACGTACGCTATCCCCTACAGTTGGTCCATAGTGTTGAGCATACTCTTCACGATCCATTTTAAAACTCATCGATTTGTCCTCTTTCTAGTCTAAGAAACCATTGACCTTGTTATTGAAACCAAAAATACGACGTTTCCCTCCAAAGTCAATAAGTTGTACTGTTTTCGTTTCACCTGGCTCAAAACGAATGGCTGTACCTGCTGGAATATCTAGACGTTTGCCTCGCGCCTTTTCACGATCAAATTGAAGACCAGCTTCGTTTGCTTCATAAAAATGGTAGTGAGAACCCACTTGAGCAGCACGGTCACCCACATTTTTCACTTCAAGACTAATGGCTTCGTAACCACCGTTATAATCAATTGGCTCACTCGCCACATGGTATTCACCTGGAATCATTACACTTCTCCTTACTGAATAGGATCATGAACAGTAACCAGTTTTGTACTGTCCGTAAAAGTAGCTTCAACTTGAATCATTGGAATCATTTCTGCAATACCTTCCATAACATCTTCACGTGTTAAGAGATTGCGAGCTTCATCCATCAGTTGGGCAACAGTTTTACCTTCTCTTGCACCTTCAAGCACATAGTCAGTGATTAAAGCAACTGCTTCTGGATGATTCAATTTGATTCCTTTGTCTTTACGTCGTTGAGCAATCATAGCCGCAAGGCTAATCATCATTTTTTCCTGCTCGCGCATTGTCAATTGCATCGTTTTTCCTCCTTAAATCAATGCTTACCACTTGCCCCAAAGCATCAAAAGCCCTGGAATCCAAGCTGTTACAATTCCTTCAAAAATAGCTAGGTAAGGGACAAATTTTCCTAGATTCTTCTTAAGATTAATTTCAATAAAGGCAGTTAGCCATAGGATACCCCACAAGAACCAAATAATACCATACCAAGCATTACCACCGTATCCAGATGTTAAGCAAAGAATCCCTGCTGGTAGCGTATTAATTGCCACAAATAAACTAAACCACCCATACAAACGTTGATCAAAATCGAAAATCGTATTGATCGCTGAGTAAAGATAGGTGAAAGCAAATAAAAGACCAGTAGCGCTACCATAAAACCATTCAGCGCCTTGCCCTGTACAAGCTCCGTAAGCAATGACAATAATGTTGAGAATCAAACCCAGACCACCCGTAAAGATATTCATGACAACATTTGATTTATCAGGAATACCCTCTAAACGATGGAGTCCATTACTCATCAAAACCATACCAACATAGAGTAGGATGACACCTAACATAAGAACCTCCTAAGTTTTTTTATGTTAATATCATACTACTTTGACAACACATGTCAACGAATTTTCAGAAATTTCGCAACATTTAGATGGTAGTCAATCTAACATATAGTGTCAAAAAATGACATCACCTTTAGTGATCCTCGATTGAAGTCCTTTGCTCAATCCCAGATAAACAAACAGTTAATCTCTAAAAAACTATCTTTAGCATTTGACAGTTTCTGACAATATAGCCCGTACAATCTATCATTCAATGTGAGCACAATATTTTTTACTCACCTATTTTTCCAACTCATTCTCCAGACCTAAGTCCATAGACCTATTTTTAGTAATTTTACAGTTGGGTGACAAAATCGAACATTTTTTATGATAAAGTCTTTTTTGGACTAACATCCAAAAGGAGAATTATGATGGAAACAAATAACTATACTACTAATTTACAGCTAGTCTCCCAGGAATATTCCGACGAAAAGACTAGTCTTCAAACCAGAACCAAGAAACTCTTGGAATATTTTTCACCAAAAGACATTTGGAAAATTAAGGGACTGATTGTCGCCTGTCTCGTGGCCTGCTTCCTATATGTCACTTACTTGATCCATTTTTCCTTTGCCTTTCCAGCAACCCTTGTCTTGATAAGCACGATTGAACTGGGGTGCCGTCTATTAGGTGGAAAAGCAAAGGGAATGCGACTTGAATCGGTAATATTTATGGTCACTAGTCTACTACAAGGTTTACAAATTAGTCTTTGGGGTCTGCACGACAACTGGGGGAGCACTCAGATTTTTTGCCTTCATGCGAGTATCCTCCTTTACTTAATGGCACGTACTGGACAAAGTAGTCAATACCGTTTGGGAATTATGGTTTGGCTAGACCTCATATACACTAGCTGCATCTTCCCACTGAAATATTTCTTTATCGGAGCCTGGACACTACTCTATAAAACAGCACCTAAACAAGAGCTCTCTGAAGAAGAAAAACACGCAGTTCAGAACCACAAATGGATGATTCTCATTAGTATCATTATTGCCTTGGTACTGACTGTATTCGCTGCTAGTCAGCTTAGTCAGGTCTTGCCTGCTTTCGGACAACTTTGGCAACAGTTCTTCCAGACACTTGCTACTCTACTTGATTTCACTATCACCTTCAAGGATAACGGATTATTGTTCTCTCGTTTAATAACCAGTATCCCTCTGGCTCTAGGACTTTTTGCTCAACTCATTGCAACCTATTTGGCAAAAGAAAAGCCACTTAGTCAAAAACGATTTGAAGGCCGTCTTAAAACAACCCGTCAGTTTCCAAAAGTAGCAGCTTATATCGTACTCGGAAGCCTCTGCCTTACTTATGCCCTATTCATATTAACTGCCACTAGTCAAATGGGAGAACTCCTTTCTCTCAACCAAGTCAACATTCCAGCCCATCAAGCCTCACATATTGCTGTTCAGGGCTTCTGGCAATTAGTTCGAGTCTCTACCCTTAACTTGGGAATCCTAGCTGGAATTTATATTTTTTCTAAAGAAAACTTCTTCACCCACAAGGGGCTTCGTTTGTTGAGTACCCTACTCTTTACTTTTGCTAGCCTCTTTGCCCTTATCGCCGGCTGGAAACTCTTTGGCGTTTATATAGCACTCTATGGTGTAACGCCACGTCGCTTACTATCAGGTTGGTTTGTCACAGTACTCTTTATTTGGTGTGTCCTAACACTTATTAGACTTTATAAGCCTATCCAGGCGACCCGTCTCGCTGTATTTTATGCAACTATCAGCTTCACCCTCGTTAGCCTCTTAGGTAGCTTTATTTTATAAGAAAAAAAGAGTGGAACTAGATTAACTAGTTTCACCCTTTTTATATTGGAGTTATTTTGAATCTCTTGTAGGAAAGGCATACATCACCCAAAGCACTACCAGGAGTGGTGTCGCTTTTAATACAATCCAAGCAACATTGAAATTGGCATCACGTAGACGACGAATCTGCATAGAAATGGTCGGAAGCGCCGTTGCTGCTATAAATAGAATGAAAGCTGTCAATGTAAAGCCAGCAGCTCTTGTTTCCCCAAGTAAGTCCATCAGTAGGAAAATCAAACTACCGATAATTCCATTAATCAAGACAACCCACCAATAGTCTGATCGTTTTGTACGACCATAAAAATCGAGATAGCCTAACCAAAAATTTTTATATGCCTCTAACATGTTTACACCTCTTAATAGTCTGCTACCAGTATACTATATTAATAAGATAGGTGCAAGATGTGAAAATTTAGACTTCTTAAGTTTTCTACATATATAATAGGAAGATTATTTTAAATAAACTGGAATAGATTGAAATTAGGACTGTCTGACTCAATCTGGCCACTCACCATGGTCACTACACGACTGACATGTTGACGTACACTATTGCGGTGAGCAATAAAAATCATTGTTCGTTTAATCTTAGCAAGATTAGCCATGACCCTACTTTCAGTATCACTATCGAGACCACTGGTAGCTTCGTCAAAAATCAAGATAGGCTGCTTGGACAAGAGAGCCCTCGCTATAGCCAAGCGTTGTTTTTGACCACCTGATAGACCACCGTCTTCAGATACTTGGGTCTGAAAGCCTAGTGGCATTTTTTGAATATCCTCTAAGATATCAGCTTGTTGGCAAACTTTAAGAAGCTTTTTCTCGTCAACTTCTCCTTCAAATCCTAATAGCAGATTTTCTAAAATGGTTCCCGTAAACACATAGGTCTGCTGGGGAACGTAAGTCACCATTTGACGCAACTCCGCATGGCTAATAGCATCTTTATCTAGGGTTACATGACCACTAGATTTCGTATAATAACCTGACAACATTTTAGCTAAGGTCGTTTTTCCAGATCCACTTTTACCCATGAGGGCGATTTTCTCACCCTTATGAATCGTTAAATCAATCTTACTAAGAGTCTCTTGCTGATAACTAAAACGGTGACTGACTCCTTTAAAAGCAAGTTGTTTAAAAGATAACTCTTTAAGTTTTCCTTTTTCTTCCTTGTCCACAACATAAACTTCTTGAAGACGATTATTGGCGACTTTGGCTTGCTGAATTTTAGATTGGAGATTGATGATATTAATTAAAGGAGTTGTAAAATAATTGAGCAACATATTATAGGTAATCAACTGACCTGCAGATAGTTGCCCTTCCATAACCAATTGTGCCCCATACCAGAGGATAAAGACATTAGAAACTAACTGAACCCCTGTCTTTAACCCATCCTGCGTTAATTGCCACTTGGCCTTAGACAAGGACTTCTTCAAATAGTCATGGAATTTCACCTCAATTTCCCGATAACGTCTTTCCTCAACCCTCAAGGATTTTAAGGTTTCAATGCCTCGCAAATCATCAATAACAGCGGTATTGACCTGACTATTTGCCTCCATCAATTGATAATTTTCTTTTTCAAAAAGCTTATAGAATGCCAGAATGATTAAAACATAAAGAGGAACTACCGTGAGAGTCATCAAAAAAAGTGACTGATTTTGTACAATAAGAGCCACAGCTAGAGTCATCACAATGGTCACATCTAGGAAAATCGATAAAATCGTTGAAGCTAGAGCATCTATAATAGTGTTGGCATCTCCAAAACGTGACGTGATTTCACCAGTACGACGTGAACTAAAGAAACTAATAGGCAAGGAAAGGACATGCTTGATATAAGGAAGAATGACAGCAATGGACAGGTAATTACCCAATCGATGTAGAAGATAATCTTTGAAAAAAGTAAAAACTTGTTGAGCAAGATAAGAGATACATAAGCCTAGCGAAATCATGGTCAGAAGATTATAGGCCCCCTGAGGAATCAAGCGGTCGATAATAGCTTGCAAATAATAAGAACCAATAATATTAACAAGGGTCACTAGAAAACTTAATAAGACAATAACTGCAATCAACCCCTTACGACGAAACAAAATTGGTAAAAATGAAAGAAGTCCAGGTACATCTTCTTTGTATTTAGTATAGGCTTCTCCTGGAACAAAAAAGAGAGCAACTCCCGTCCACTCTTTGGCAAATTCCTCTAAGGGCATTTTAATGACCTTCTTGCTAGGATCTGGATCACCAATAACAAGCTGCCCCTTGATTTGACCAAACACCGTATAATAATGTTGCAGCCCACCTTCTTTAACCACATGTACAATAAAAGGATAAGATAGGTTTCCTTGTTTAAACAAGTCTAAATCCGCACGAATAGCCTGAGTTTCAAGACCCAACTGCTTGGCCGCTTCCACCAAACCAAGCGCAGAAGTACCTTCACGAGAAGTCTGAGCCAACTCTCGCAAATAAGCTAAACTATAAGATGAACCATAGTGTTTAAGAATCATGGCCAAGGCAGCGACACCACAATCACGCTGATCAACCTGTGAAATATATGGATATTTTGACATGGTGACTCCTTATTAAAGACAACCTGCAAAATAAGGCAAGATAGTGATAAGTAGTGAGAATAGTGTAAATAATTTTAGTTTTTTCAAAATAAAACTCCTTTTAACTGTTATTTATGTTTCTATAGTAAACATTTAACCATTAAAAAAGTAGTGACATTTATGTCACCACCATTTCTATAAACCATCTGCCGCTTTACCTGCCTTTATACTTTCTTCTAGTACCGAGTCTTCTAAAACGGAAGCAAACATTATGGCCTTATCGTAATTTTCTGCAGCCTCTTTCTTGTTTCCTTTATGAAGAAGTTCATATTTGGCTTTGAGAACAAAAACACTAGGTTTATAGCTATAGAATTGTGATTTTTCTATAACAGCCAAGGCTTTATCCACAACTGTTAAGAAGTCTGAGAAGGAATTGTGAAAAATCTTCAAAGCAGCGATAGCCATCAAATCATTAAACAAAACAATATTATAGACATCATCTGTCCAAATTTCCTGATTTAATACTCTCTTTACGATTCTTTCAAAAAGTTTTTTATCATACTGTTTTCTTCCATAAAGATGGAAGAAATAGTAGTCAATAACTAATAAATCGTTAGTTGAGAATTTCCTCTTCCTTTTGACTTGTTCAAACAAGTCTTCATATATCTCCTCAACTTTAGGACTCTCTTCCCAACTAGTAAAACTCAAAATATTTTCCAAAATATCTAGAGTTAACAATTCTTCTTCTGGGAGAAGTTCAAAGAATTTCTCATAGACCTCCTCAATTAAGGCAAGTTTAGCCTTTATTCTTTCTGGATTTCTATACGTTGGAAACTTAATCAGACGATTCTTCATCTCGTAGTATTCGTCAGGGATAGTAATATTATCATGATCCAATAAATCGGTCATATTTTTTCCTAGACGTTTTGCAATATAAGATAATTTATCCAAAGACGGGAGCGACTCCCCTTTTTCAATGCGAATTAACTGACGAACAGTCAATTCCGCACCATCTAAACATAGCACTTCACGTGACATCTGCTGGCGTTCACGCTCAGTTTTGATTCTTAGTCCAATGCTGTCTTTTATGTTCAAGAGACACTCCTTTATTTCAAAATTTTAAAAACATTATATCATAATTATAATACAATTAAAATACAGTTAATGCATTTTTAACAGAACAATAGTGAAAATAAGCTATTTTTATACATTTTATATAGGAAAGACCTTCCTTTGTATCAAAAAAACATGCAGTTTAAAACTACATGTTTTTTTATTTCTGTTTACTTTGGAATCGCCATTCAAAGCGAATGCGATCATAAGTTGGATAAATAGCATTAAGCAACCCAAAGGCTAAGGTAAAGCCAGCTAAAACATCTGTTGGATAATGAACTCCTACATAAATACGCGAAAGTCCAACAAGGAAAATCAGAAGCCCAGTAATAGCATAAACTACTATTTTAGATTCTTTTTTCTCCAAACGCTGAGCAAGGACAATGGCAATTGCTCCAAGAATCATAAAAGTTCCCAAAGAATGACCACTAGGGAAAGAATAACCACTAGCATGCACTAAATGCGTAATTGATGGACGCTGACGCTGATAAATATACTTCAAACTTACAATCAAGATACTAGCGAGAAGCCCACTGGCTCCCACAAAGATAGCTTCTGATTTATACTGACGTAGATAAAGCCAGATGACTGCTACGATTGCAATAATAGCCTGTACAGGCGTATTCCCAAGCATGGTAATAGTTTTAAAAAAGCGTGTCAATCCTGCTGGTAAGCCTCCTCGAACCCAAGTTTGAATGTTGCTATCAAATCCTGTCAAGACTTCAGGGTAGAACTTAACCATATAACCGAGAGCAACAAATAACAATAAGGCAAAAGAAGCATAAATATAATGTGTGTGTGTGTGTTTCATATTTATAATTTTACTAGATTAGACTTAAGTGGAGCATAAATCAAAGCAAAGGCTACCGCAAAAATCAAACCTTCAAGTAAATTGAAAGGTACTACCATAGCGAAAAGGTATTTATAGAGACCTATAAATTGCGCAATATCAAAGTTGGCAAATTTAGCATAGAGTGGTACTGCATAAAAATAGTTAAGAATAACCATAGCAACTGTAAGCAAAACAGTTCCTAAAACAGAACCAAGAATATAATTCTTGCTTGTTTGATTTTTCTTCCAAAAATAGCTTAGGCCCCAAACAAAGACGCCTAGAGCAACAAAATTCATAGGAAGTCCAATCATTGATCCTGGTCCACCATTGTTTAGCAAGAGCTTCAACAATGAACGAAGCAAGAGAACACCAATGGCACTCTTAAAATCAAAGATAACCAAGGCAATAAGAACAGGAAGGATTGAAAAATCAACCTTCAAAAAATCTGCTGCTGGAATCAATGGAAATGAAAAATAAAGCAACAAGAATGAAACTGCGGATAAAATGGCAATGTAAGCCAATTTACGTGTGTTTGTCATAAAAAAATTCCTCCAAATTTTAACAATTTGAAAGAAGTTCCCAATGGATTTGCCCATGCCAAAAAAAGCCTACGCAAAAAGACTGGTCTTCTTCCATCCAGACTATACTGTCGGTTGAGGAATCACACCTCATCAGCTTGCGCTCGCGGACTTATCCAAAGAATCACCGCCGGTCGGGAGTTTCACCCTGCCCTGAAGACCTTTTAAGGATAACATAAAAAAACCTTGGTGACAAGGTTTTCAAATTATGGATTTCTAATCTGTTGATAGTCAATGACTATAATTATTCTTTTAAAACAAAATAAAGTATCTATTTTAACTTATCATGCTGATAACGGTGACTCAGCTCTAGCCCCTCAAATTGTTGCTGACGAAGCGCTTCGTAAACAATCATACAAACAGTATTGGACACATTTAGACTACGCACATGTTCATCATTCATCGGAATACGAATAGCTTTTTCAGGATGCTCACGCATAAAATCTTCAGGTAGGCCTGTATCCTCACGACCAAACATAAAATAGTGGTCCTCACCATCGGCATAGGCCTCTTCTGAATAAGTCTTATCCGCAAATTTCGTGACTAAATGCAAACGCCCCTCTCGATTTTTAGACATGAAATCTGCCAAATTGTCATAATAAGTGATGTCAAGCTTATCCCAGTAGTCTAAACCTGCACGTTTCATTTTCTTGTCATCAATTGGAAAGCCCATAGGACGGATGATATGAAGAGGGCTATTAGTCGCTGCACAGGTACGTGCAATATTTCCGGTGTTTTGTGGAATACGAGGTTCAAACAAGACAATATGATTACGTGACATCTCAATTCTCCTAGACATAAAAAATACCATGTCGCCCGGAGTCAAGCTCAGCAGACGACATGGTTGTGGACGTTCATTAGCTTAAATCATGACAGGTTAGATTTAAAATAACGAATCTTTGAATATATTTTAGCACTTCTGGTCTAAAAGTCAAGACAATTTAAAGAAAAATTTCACCTTTATTCACTTAAATAGGAATAGTTGATAAAGCTAGCTGAAAAGGATGATTTTTCCGCTAAAATAGAGTATCATAGTAATGATTATTTGGAGGTAACTCATGCGTATTATTGTCGTAGGTGCCGGTAAAGTCGGTACCGCACTCTGTCGTTCTCTTGTTGAAGAGAAGCACGATGTTATTTTAATTGAAGAAAAGGAAGAGGTCCTCAAACGCCTCAGCAAACGCTATGATGTTATGGGCTTTGCTGGAAATGGAGCTAATTTTAAAATTTTGGAACAAGCCGAAGTTAGCAACTGTGACGTCTTTATCGCGATGACTGATAAAGATGAAGTGAACATGATTTCAGCAGTTCTGGCTAAACAAATGGGTGCCAAAGAAACTGTTGTTCGCGTACGTAACCCAGAATACTCTAATGCTTATTTCAAAGACAAGAACTTTCTTGGATTCTCATTAGTAGTTAACCCTGAACTTTTAACAGCTCGCTATATTGCCAATACAGTTGAATTTCCAAACGCCCTATCAGTTGAAACTTTTGCTAATGGACGCGTTATTCTTATGGCATTTAAAGTTACTGAAAATAGCCAATTATCTGGTATGACAATGGAACAATTCCGTAGGAAATTCGGCAATATTCTAGTTTGTACGATTCACCGTCAGGGTGAACTCATCATTCCAGATGGAAATGCTACCATGCAAATTGGGGATAAGATTTATGTCACTGGTAAACGTGTTGATATGGCACTTTTCCACAGTTACATCAAGCCAAAAAGCATCAAAAAACTTTTGTTGATTGGTGCTGGGCGCATCTCCTACTACTTGCTCAATATCTTGAAAAACAATCGTATTAAGGTCAAATTGATTGAGCAAAAAATGGACCGTGCGCAAACCTTTAGTCAGGTCTTCCCTGAAGTTTCTGTTATCTTAGGTGACGGTACTGCTAAAGACCTTCTTCTCGAGGAAAGTGCAGCCAGTTATGATGCCGTAGCTACCCTAACCGGAGTAGATGAGGAAAATATCATTACCTCTATGTTCCTCGAAAGCCTCGGTATTCACAAGAATATTACTAAGGTTAACCGTACTAGTCTCTTAGAGATTATCGATCCACGTGAGACAACAACAATTGTCACTCCTAAGAGTATCGCTGTTGACACTGTAATGCACTTTGTACGCGGGCGTTTTAATGCCAAAGACTCTAGTCTTGATGCCCTTCACCATGTGGCTAATGGTCGTATCGAAACCTTGCAATTCCAAATTAAGGAAAATAACAAAATCGCTGGAAAGAAACTTTCTGAGCTTGAATTTGCTAACGGTGTCCTTATCGCTGCTATTATCCGCAATGGAAAATCTATTTTCCCAACAGGAGAAGACAGACTCGCTATTGGGGATAAAATCGTGGTCGTTACACTCTTACAAAATGTAACTCACATTTACGACTTGTTGAAGAGGTAAGCTGCCATGAATCGATCTATTGTCCGTTTTCTTATTGCCAAGCTCCTACTGATTGAGGCTGCTCTCTTGGTTGTGCCACTTATCGTCGCTCTTATTTATCAAGAAGATGCTAAAGTATTTGCCAGCATCTTGGGTACGATGGGGATTCTCCTCTTTCTCGGGGTGCTTGGTACTCTCTTTAAACCGAAGAACTACCATATTTACACCAAAGAAGGAATGCTTATTGTAGCCCTCTGTTGGGTGCTCTGGTCTTTCTTTGGAGGATTGCCCTTCGTCTTTGCTGGTCAGATCCCAAGTGTCATTGATGCCTTTTTCGAGATGAGCTCTGGTTTCACAACCTCGGGGGCTACTATTCTCACAGATACTGGAGTACTTACCCACTCCCTACTTTTCTGGCGAAGCTTCGCCCACTTGATTGGAGGGATGGGGGTATTGGTCTTTGCCCTAGCCATCATGAACAACAGTAAAAATGGTCACCATGAGGTTATGCGTGCAGAGGTGCCTGGTCCAGTATTTGGTAAAGTCGTTGCCAAGCTCAAAAATACAGCTCAGATTCTTTACATCATCTATCTGACTATGTTTGTTATTTTTGCTGTTATTCTCTGGCTTTGCGGTATGCCAATCTTTGATAGTATCATCACTGCTATGGGGGGCGCAGGTACTGGGGGATTTGCTGTCTATAATGACTCTATCGCCCACTACCACAGTGATCTGATTACCTATGTGGTTACTGTTGGTACCCTACTCTTTGGGGTTAACTTCAACCTTTATTTCTATATCCTCCTTCGCAAAATCAAGTTTTTCTTCCAAGATGAAGAACTACGTACCTACTTTGCGATTGTGGCTATTTCAACAGGTTTGATTTTCCTCAATATTTTTGGGATTTACCACAATTTGGCTGACTCTTTCAAATACTCATTTTTCGAAGTGTCAACTATCATCACAACAACCGGTTTTGGTCTAACGGATATTACCAAATGGCCACTCTTTTCTCAGTATATCCTACTCCTCCTGATGTTTATCGGGGGATCAGCAGGTTCTACTGCCGGTGGTTTCAAGATTATCCGTGCTATGATTATTGCTAAGATTGCACGAAATCAGACCCTGGCTAGTCTCTATCCTAATCGTATCCTGTCACTTCATATCAATGGAAGTGTTCTCGATAAAGAAACTCAACACAGTGTTCTTAAATATTTAGCTGTATATGTACTCATTATACTAAGTTTAGTCACTGTTTTATCACTGGATAATCAAGACCTCTTGATTGTGACAAGCGCTGCTGCTTCAACCTTTAACAATATTGGACCTTTACTTGGAACGAGTGATAGCTTTGCTATTTTCAGTCCTTTGTCTAAGCTTATCATGGGATTTGCTATGATTGCAGGACGTTTGGAAATTTATCCTTTACTACTCCTCTTCCTGCCAAAAACTTGGTCAAAAACTTAAGCATAGAAAAACTCCTTTGGATTCATTTATCCAAAGGAGTTTTATTACGTTTTAGACTAAAATAATCCGGCACCGGATCATCGCCAGTCTCTGATAAAGGGTGACATCTCAAGATACGGGCAACTCCCATAAGAACTCCCTTTAAACCGTGCATTTCTATTGCTTGGATCATATAAACCGAACAAGTTGGACGAAAACGGCAAGAGGGTGGAAATAGGGGAGAAATCCATCTCTGATAAGCCCTTACTAAGGCAATCAGAAATCTTTTCATTATTTAACCTTATTGACAGCAGCGTTATGAAGCTGACTGATTTCTTTCTTATTCAGACGGCGTGATTCACCTGGGCGAAGCCCTGTTAAATCAAGGGTACCAAAACGCGTACGTGACAACTTATCAACAAGCAAGCCCACTGATTCAAACATTTTCTTAACCTGGTGGTTACGTCCTTCATGAATTGTCAATTCAACAACTGAACGGTTCTTTTCATGGTCTACTTTGATAATATTGTAACGTGCTGGTTTTGTTTTCTTACCATCAATGACCACACCACGAGTCAAAGGACGAAGGTTCTCCTTGGTCGCAATACCTTTGACACGCGCCAAATAAACCTTGTCAATCTCATTACGTGGGTGAATCATCTTATCGGTAAAGTCACCATCATTAGTCAAAATAAGAAGCCCCGTCGTATCCCAGTCAAGACGACCAACAGGATAGATACGTTCCTTAACGTGGGGCATGAGGTCAATCACCGTCTTACGATTTTTCTCATCAGATACCGAAGAAATAACCCCTCGTGGTTTATTAAGAAGATAATAGACCTTCTCTTCATTATAAATTGGGCTACCATTTACCTCTACAATATCACCATTTTTGACAATTGTTGCCAATTCCGTAACGGTCTTACCATTTAGGGTCACACGACCCTCTTTAATCAGTTCCTCAGCCTTACGACGGCTGGCCACACCAGCGTGGGCAATATATTTATTAATTCGCATTCTTTTTCTACAGCTTAAGCTGTATCCTTTCTACCTAGCATCTCTGCTATGTTTCTTTATTTTTAATGATTAGTTTCAACAAGGTTTACTCTTAATTGTCCAAGTCCTCAAGCTCCTCTGAAGTATCTTCCCTAAAGAGACTCGTTTCTTGCTCTTCAAGTTCTAGTTGATCAATGGCCACAAGCTCGTCTAAACTGTTAATGCCCATATAGTCTAGGAAATAATCAGTAGTCGCATATAGGTTAGGACGACCGACAGCATCCTTTTTACCAGCCTCTTGAATAAGATCAAAGGCCTGAAGTTTAGCAATAGCACCACTAGAATTAACACCTCTAATGTCATCGACTTCAGCGCGAGTAATGGGCTGTTTATACGCAACTATAGAGAGGACCTCAAGACTCGCTCGTGATAAACTCTGGTTAATAGGCGTTTTAGAATAGTCACGAAGGAGACTTGCAAAATCTGGTTTAGTCACTAACTTATAGGTATTTGATGATTCCAATAAACACAGAGCTGAATCCTCATCTGCCTCGTACTTAGCTTGCAATTTCTCCAAAGACTGAGTCAAACCCGTCACTGGCATTTCCAAAAGCTGTGCCATAGTACGTAGACTAAGACCATCTTCACCAGCCACAAAAAGTAAAGCTTCTAATCGTGCTAAGTGACTACTCATTCGTCCATTCCTTTCTTAGTGTGATTGTGCCAAAAATTGTTTCCTGTTGTACTGATATGCGATGTACCTTAATCAATTCAAGAGTTGCCAAAAAGAGGGTGATTACTTGATTCATATCTTTAGCATCTGTGAAAAGTTCATCCAGATATAGCTCATTTTTTGAGCCAAATGCTTCCTCAATAATCAGCATCATGTCTTCAATTTTATAATCGTCACGCGCAATGGTCGTGTGATTTCGCCGAATTTCTTCTTGCTTTTCAGTCATGATTTTTGAAAAAGCCAAGAAAATGTCTTGAATGGTCTTATCCTGATTCAGCGTCACATCTTCATAAACTAATTCAACTTTTGGTTTTGAAAAATACTGAGCTCGCACTTCATGCTGCTTAGCCAACTCTTGACTAGCTGCTTTGAAGCGTGCATATTCTTCCAACTGACTCAAGAGCTCTAGTTCTGGATCATCTGCTTCTGGCTCAGCTTCCACCACTGTCGGCAGAAGCTTACGACTCTTAATCAGCATGAGCTGACTAGCCATAAGCATATATTCCCCAGCAACTTCAAGCTTCATGGCTTGCAAGGTTGCCAAATAAGCCAAGTATTGCTCAATAACCTCAACAATGGGGACATCGTAAATATCTACCTCATACTTAGAAACCAGATGGAGCAACAAATCCAGTGGCCCCTCAAAATCTTTTAACTTAATATCCATTAGATTTTATAGTATTTCTCCAAGGTCACTGGACTTTTTAGTCCCAGTAAACGAGCAAGTTCAAAGGCGCCCGTTCCCTTTTCAATTTGTATAAGAATAAATTGCTGACGCAAGACTTGAGCAGTCACATTCGATAAGCCACAGTCACTAACATAAGTCTGGATTTGCTTATACAGCCATTGTCGAGTATAGACCTTACCCAAAAGCAATCCCTGACTGTTCACATCTTTAATAGCCAACAAATACTGTTTCAAATCTGCTTCAAGTCTAAGAACACGCTTAGTCGTTCCCTTGGCCACAGTTACAACACCAAAATCCAAGTCGATATCGGACCAGTCCAACTCCAAAATCTCTGAAGGCAAGAGCCCCAACTCTAGAATCAGCAGACAGGCCAGTTTCCCAGCCCCTTCACGTCCCTCGTAAAGCGACGAAAGATCCAGTATCTGCAACTTATCCTCCTGAGAAGGTAGCGTTACCATCTCTGATAGTTTGAAAAATTTCGCTAATTCACCCTTTTGATAGAGATATAGTAAAAATTGATTGACCGCAGAGCGCTTACGTTTTTGTACGGATGGCTTCCATTCCTTGAGTTGGTTTTCATAGAGCTTTAAAGTGGTTTGATCAATTTGTCCTGAAATCAAAGTTGTAAACTGCTTAAGATCATAAGTATAAGCTTGCTTTGAACTCTCTGAAATGACCTTAGTAGCCAGAAAATCAGTGATCTGAGTTGTCAGTTGTTTTTGGAATGATGATATAGTCATGTGTAAAGTCATGTAAGAGGCTATTAACCGCCTTTAGAATCGATTTTCGTGTGATAATTCCTTTGAAAATACCTTGGCTATCAACCACAGGAAGGAAAGGATTATCAACTAGCTTATGCATTACCTCGTTTAGATTAGCATTATCTTCCACTGTTTCCACGACATCTGATGTCATCGGCCCGACATCACGGTTAACCATCTCCCACTCTTGCAAGTTATGTTCATCTTGATAACGCTTAATATCCGTCAAAGATATGGTCCCAAGATAATGCTTATCCTTAGTCAAAACGGGAACGCGCGAATAACCGTTACTCGTCAAAAGCAAAACCACATGATCAGCGTTATGACTATCAATAAAAATAGCAACCTGATCTGATGGAATTAAATAATTATCTAAACGAGCCAACAAAAAATCTTCAAATTCTTTAGCAATCATCGTTCAAATTCCTGTGTAAGTTCTGAATAAAGTTCATGGTCACGTGTGTAATATTCCACACGAATTTTTGAACTGTTTATAATCACCTTAGCATAAAGTTTCTCATGGATAGGTCCACGTGGCTGTGAAACAGAACCTGGGTTGATAAACACTGTCTTACCATTTCGCCAAGCTGTTGCCGCATGCAAGTGGCCATAAAGACAAATATCAGCGTCCTCTTGTTGCGCCCAAAGATCTAACTTGTCCCAGGTAAAATTAATGCCATAGAGATGACCATGTGTTTGTGCAATAATCACATCTCCAAGTTTAACGACCAAACGTTCTGGATAACCTGAATCATAATCACAGTTTCCTCGAACTACATGGATACCTTTCCAAACAGGATCACTTGATTCTAACTCCGAATCTCCGTTGTGGAAAATGGCATCCACCTTTCCTTGATAACGATTTTTTATATCTGCTACAATATCACGATCCCCATGGGAGTCGCTCATTACGATTATTGTTTGTTCTGCCATGCTGGGAAGACCTCCATAAGTTTCTTAACAGCTTGTCCACGGTGAGATTGTTCATTTTTCTCTTCTGCAGAAAGCTCTGCTGCTGTTTTACCCGTATTACCAACTAAAAAGAGAGGATCATACCCAAAACCATTGTCACCTTTAGGTTCTCGGCCAATATAACCCTTCCAGTCGGCATCAACAACCAAACTATCACGTCCAGGTGCTGCAACAACTAGGGTTGTATGGAAGTTCGCCGTACGTTTGCTATCATCAAGCACCATAGCGAGCTCATGCAATAATTTAGCATTATTTTCAGCATCTGTGGCATCAGGGCCTGCAAAGCGTGCAGACCAAACGCCTGGTAAACCTCCAAGAACATCTACCTGCAAACCAGAGTCATCTGAGAGGACCATTTTACCAGTTAATTCAGAAATGGTTTCCGCCTTCAAGCGTGCATTTTCCTCAAAGGTCATACCTGTTTCAGCAACTTCAGGAAGGTCTGGATAATCATTAAGATTCTCTACCTTAATGCCTAGTTTTCCAAATAGTTTACGAAATTCCTTAGTTTTTCCTTCATTGCGGGTCGCAATCAATAGGACATCACCAAAATCTGATTTGTTATCAGAACCAAAGAAATCACTCAAGGTGACACCTTCTCTAGGCACATAAACATAGACAAGCTTATCTCCTTCACTAACTACCAAGGCCCCTTGATGTTGCGTAACAGCTAAGTCACGACCAGTTTCCTCTTTCAAGCAATCCAAAATAAAGGATACCAAGCGAAGGTCTGAAGAATGTTTAGCAATATGTAGCTGGAAACCACTAACAGCCAAAACGTTAGTCAAGGCTTGGAAAAGGTCAACAAATTGTTCATAGGCCTCATCACCACCAAAACAAGTCAAGTGATTGTAGCTTCCAAAACTAGCCAAATACCAGTCTTGTTCGTCTTTATATTCTAAAATTGATTTAGTCATTTTCTAACTCCTTGTCCAAATCGACATGTTGGACAGCAACTTCTTCACCCAGCCATTGTTCTGCGATTTCTTTAAAACCAAGCACACTAGCTGTGGTGTAATATTCTTCCGTCTTGTCTTCGACTTCACGGCTACGATTAATTTCAAAATAATTGAGCAAAACGGAAACATCACGAACCGTTTCAGCTCCGCTATCAATTAGCTTGACACTTGGCCCCATAACATTCTGGATGATAGGACGTAAAAGTGGGTAATGGGTGCAACCTAAAACCAAGGTATCTACCTTACCGACTAAAGGTGCCATGCTCTCATAAACAATCTTTTTAGCCACACTTGAGTTAATTTCATTGGATTCAACAATAGGGGCAAAGCGAGGACAAGATAAACTCAAGACATTCATTTGTGGTGCCAGATGCTTAATTTTTTGTTCATAGATGTTAGAGGAAATCGTCATAGGAGTCCCAATGACGCCAATATGACCCGATTGACTAGACTTAATGGCAGCACTAGAACCAGGCAAAACCACACCTAGCACTGGGATATCCAAGGCTCCTTTGATTTCCTCCCAAACTACTGCTGTTGCCGTATTACAAGCAATAACGATCATTTTTACATCTTTGGTCAGAAGAAATTTAACCAACTGCCAGGTATACTCTCTGATTTGTTCTGCTGGTCTAGGACCATACGGCGCCCTAGCAGAGTCACCAATATAAACAATAGACTCGTGAGGCAACTGACGTTTAAGTTCACGTACCACCGTCAGTCCTCCGACACCAGAATCTAAAAATCCTATAGGTCGATTATCCATCTTGCCTCCTTATCCCCTAGGTTACATGTAAAAAGCTGAGATTCACGTCCCAGCTCCCCACCATTATTTTTTCTTTTTCTTGCTATCTGCAAGTGCTTGTTTTTGTTGTTTGATAATTTGGTTATATGTTTGACGCACTTTTGCTTCATTTGGCTTTTGACCCGCAGCCGACATCATGGTACGAACAGCGTCCACATTCAAACGAGGATTTTCAGCCAATTCTTTCTCCATTTGTTTGCGGGCAAAGTATGCGCCTCCATAAAAACCACCTAAAAGGGCTACAAAAACAAGAATAATCCAAAGGACGGTGTTCATAAATTTAATTCTCCTATAACGTTGATTTACCTTATATTATAGCAAAAATGGACCCTACTGACAAATAAGACGTTGGTTCTTAAAAACGTATAGAAAAAAAGTTTTTTCGTTTAAAATATCGATAAAATGAGAGTTTCAGTATTTTTCACTTACAACTGTAAAGGACTTGTAAGATTTCTAGAAAAAAAATAGGTTATTATATAAGTTGTGGAATTATTATTATGTTTATATAAAGGGGTTTATTTATGCTCAAGGAAGCAACTATTTCCGAACGAAAAATTGTCAACGCATTTATTGAACTCTTAGAAGAGAGTTCACTCGAACAAATCAGCATCACAGACATCATCAAGAAGGCAAATCTCAGCAGACCAACTTTCTACTACTACTATTCAAATAAAGAAGATTTGGTTGAAACAACCTTCTCAAAGATTTTAGATAAAGTTTCAAGTATTCTTCAGGAAGACATGACCTACCAAGAGGGTGTTGTTACTGAAATGCTAGGATATCTTAAGGAAAATCAAAGACTCTGTCTCACCTTAATGACACACATTCCAAACATCAATGAGATGATTCGTGAATTCATTATCGAGACCATCCTTAACTCTGATATCGAAAATGTTACAGAGCTCATGGAACAAAGCTATCATATTCCTGCCAAATATTCATTGGAAATTTATGTTAGCACTATTGTTACCATTTTAACACTCTGGCTCAAAGAAGGCTGTGTCGAATCCCCTGAGGAGTTAGCCGATATCATTCTTGAAGCTGTAATCATTAAAGTAAAATAAGCTAGGTCCTTTAAGGCCTAGCTTATTTTTTGTTAAATGTCAAAATCAAAACCATCAAGAGTAGCAAAGTAATCATTCATCGTCTCTGCACGGCGGATCATACGAGCCGTTCCATCTTCTTGGTAGAGAATTTCTGCAGAACGAAGACGTCCATTATAGTTGTAACCCATTGAGAAACCATGTGCACCTGTGTCGTGGATAACCAAGGTATCTCCAATACGAGCTTCTGGCAATTCACGGTTCTTAGCAAACTTATCATTATTTTCACAAAGAGAACCTGTCACATCAACTACTTGAATGTCACCATCTGGATTAGTCATATTCGTGATGTGGTGGTAGGCATCATACATAGCTGGACGAAGCAAGTTAACCGCAGAAGCATCTACACCAACGTAACGACGATAAGTGTCCTTAATATGAAGAACCTTAGTAACAACAAGGCCATGAGGTGCTGTCATGAAACGTCCAAGTTCAGTGTAAATACTGATATGTCCAAGATCATTCGGAACAAGGATCTCATCAAATTTAGCATGAACCCCTTCACCGATAACAGCAATGTCATTTTGCTTATTAGCCGGTGTATAGTCTACCCCAACACCACCTGATAAATTGATAAAGTCAAGACTAACTCCAAGTTCATTCTTGATTTCTACCGCCAATTCAAACAATTGAGCAGC
Source organism: Streptococcus sp. HMSC064H09 (assembly GCF_001812625.1). Classification (NCBI taxonomy): domain Bacteria; kingdom Bacillati; phylum Bacillota; class Bacilli; order Lactobacillales; family Streptococcaceae; genus Streptococcus; species Streptococcus sp. HMSC064H09. The sequence goes on along the minus strand of NZ_KV809571.1, from coordinate 23,437 downwards.
CAAGGTTGGATAGTACTCATTCGTTACTGTATTTGATGCCAAGAAGGCATGCAAACCGAATGATTTCACCCCTTTTTCTTTAAGGTAGGCATAACCTTTGAAGAGTTGTTCCTTAGTCATCCCAAATTTTGATTCTTCAGGATGATCCATGATATCAGTACCAAGAGAGAAGACACCTCCTGGGTTAAAGCGCAAAGAAAGGGTTTCAGGAAGCCCTGCAGCCTCTTCCAAGAAAAAGATATCTTCATAAGCATCAAGGTTAATTGTCGCATTAATATCACGCGCGTAAACAAACTCTTCTGCACGTGTATCATTAGATGTAAAGCTAATCGCGCTACTATCAAAACCAATTTTCTTACTCATGACAAGCTCTGTATCGGTCGCACAATCGACACCACACCCTTCTTCTTTCAAAATTTTGAGGATTGCTGGATTAGGTGTGGCCTTTACAGCAAAGAATTCTTTAAAACCCGGATTCCACGAAAAGGCTGCATTAACTGCACGTGCTGTTTCACGAATACCTTTTTCATCGTAAAGATGGAAAGGTGTGGGAAATTCTGCAGTGATTTGTTCAAGTTTATCAGCTGCAATAAAAGGTGTTTTTGTCATTTTATTCTCCATTTTTTTTACAATAGTAATCCTATTATAGCATAAGAAAAGGCTTGAAACCCAATTTTCTAATAATCTCAAGGCATATTTCATGATACAATAGACCTATAACCTAAATAAAATAACGGGGGATTATTTATGAAAAAATATCTTTACTCTGGGGCTCTTGCTCTAGCAGCCATCTTAACGCTCTCAGCATGTGCCAAGCCAAAACTTGATGCTAAGCTTTCTGTTAACGATATTGTCTATATGTCAGGAAGCGACCTCAAGCTCAAGGATGACCAAACCCTAGTCGAAGTCTCATTCAAACTCGAGAATACTTCGGAAGATATGGAAAATGAGCTCAAAACATCTGCTAAACAATTCTACCTCAAAGATAAAGATGGTAAAAAAGTCACAGCAAGCAAGATCGACAAGGGTGACCTCCCTACTCTCTTCAACAAAAATAAGAACGTAGAGGATGCTACAGATGACTTTGGAAAGCTTGAAGCTGACGACTACAAAACTGTCTCGCTCTTTTTCGAAGTTAACAACGACGAAAGCTATAAACTCTATTTTGAATCAAAGGATGAGAAGACAGAAGGACAAACTGTTTCTACTAACCTAAAAGACTTCGATGGTAAAACAACTACCAATGTTAAAAAGGCTGTTGATGCTTATTTCAACGCAGTTCTTCTAGGTGGCGAAAGCAAAGACTACAGCAAATTTGTTTCTAACGACTTGGACAAAGCTAAGGGCGAACTTAACCAATATTTCTCAGATAGCCTTCAATACAGCTATGATGCAACTGATAACATCAAACCAACCGGTGATGAAGTTCCAAAAGTTTTTGGTTGGGTTCAAACAGCTAACCGTGAACGCGGCAGCTACACTGTTGACAACATTATCGTCGCTAAAGATAAGGCAGAATTCAATGTCAGCATGTCAACTATCAGTATGAAAGCTGCAGACGATGCCTATGGTGCTAATCACCCAAATCTCACAGACGAACTTAAAAACTACCTACAAAGCAATGGTGCTAACGCTGGAAATGTCGACCAACTGACAAGACAATTCTACATGGAAACTTACCTACCGAATTCAATCAAAGAAGTAAACCCATCAGCACCAAAGACTGAAGGTACAAATATCTTTGATAATTACTCAGTCGAGCTTACCAAAAAAGACGACAAGTGGGCTTTCCCAGATAAAGATAGCTATGTCGGAAAATGGGATTACTATCCACTCTTCTACGCTTACACAGGTCAGCAAGGAACACTCACAAAGAACTATTAGACATTAAAAAAATCAGCCATCTGGCTGATTTTTTTACTAATTACGTCTAGCAAAGAGTCGCAAGATATTCAAGAATAAGTTAATGAAATCCAAGTAAAGACTAAGTGCCATAGAAACTGCCCATCCATCTGTGACCTGACCATTGGTACCATAATAAACCTTCTTAATCATCTGGTTATCGTAGGCAATTAAACCTGAGAAAATAAGAATTGATACAATACTAATCACAAAACTCATCATGCTACTTGCAAAGAAAATATTAATCAAGCTAGCCACAATAATCCCAATCAAGGCTGCCATAAGGAACTTGGCCATGCCTGATAGATCTCGCTTAATGGTCACTCCGATAAGTGCCATGATAAAGAAAACAATGGCAGTGCTAAGGAAAGCTTGGAAAACAATGGCTTGCGTATATTGTACGATGATAAAGCTAAGTGTAAATCCATTCAGAGCAGAATAAACCAAAAATAAAGGTAGAGCCGCAGGTGTATTCCTTCTTGCAGCACCGCTAGCCAAAA
>NZ_KV809571.1:0-20935 GCF_001812625.1 Streptococcus sp. HMSC064H09 | reverse complement strand
AAAAGACCAAACCAAACTCTAAAAAGAGTGCCGCCATGTAAACCCAAGAATAATTCATGAGAATATTGACAAAAAGATGCGAAAGAGGAAAGAGCATCAGATAAGAGATGACTGCTGAAAGCCCCACTCCCATACCGACAAGACCATAAATCTTTCCGAAAAAGCGGTTCAAGCCCGCATCACTAGTCGTATAAATTGCATTTGATTCCATAGTTATCTCCTAAAAATAATGAATTATTGGTGGTGGCTTTGTAGAGTCTTGCGACGGAAAAACTTACGATTTTTTATTCGGTTTCGTAAGGGTGTCGCTGCTTCTTTAACCGCCCAATACTTATCCACCATAGTAACAATATAAGATTCCTTATACTTCGGCGGCGCAATCGTTGCTCCCCACATATGCTTGAGGATAATATCCTCTTCTTTTTTGTTCAGATTAACAAGCTTTCTGGCATTACGAACAGCAATACGTGGGTGTACCCAAGCATGACTCTTGTTAAATTTAGTCACTCGCCAATCATAATAGAAAAAGTCATGTAAGAGACCACCTCGAGCTGTGCTCTTGGCATCCCAGCCAAATTTTTTAGCAATTTTATAGCTGGTGTAACTAACATTAACCGAGTGTTCTAAACGTGTCGAATGATGGTGTTGTACAATCCCATCCAATTTTTGAAAACGTGGATGAGAAATCAAATGTCCCACAACTTCCATGAATTCTTTATCATCTTCTGGTCGTTTCATAATAATACCTCATTAATGTTTCTAATGCTTCTTCATTATACCACTAGTACTTAAAATTACTTTAAAAGTCAGTTGTTTTCTCCTAAAATCATCCTTGAGACCTAGAGACTAAACATGAGAATTCCTGCTGCAACAGCAACATTCAGACTCTCCGCCTGACCTGGCATGCTAATATGTACGAGTTGATCAGCAGACTCAGCCATGTCCTGACTAATTCCCTGACCCTCATTTCCCATCACTAGGGCAAAATTGCCATCTGTCTTAACTGCTTTATAGTCAACGGAAACATCGGAAAGAGTCGTTGCTAAGACGGGTATACCTTGTTTTCTGCAAGCCTCAACCATGTCAAGAATTGGTCCACGATAGATTGGAAGGTGGAAATGACTTCCCTGCATAGAACGCAAGGTCTTCTGATTATAAATATCAGCTGATTTATCCGACAAAAAGACTCCGTCATAACCTGCGGCATCTGCTGTTCGAATCATTGTTCCTACATTACCAGGGTCCTGAACATCCTCCAAGAGAAGATACTTCCCTGAGAGAGACTTTGGCAAGACTTGAGATTGTTTAGCAACTTCTACCACAATCCCTTGAGGTGTCTGAGTTTCACAGAGTTCCTTAAGCACCTCTGGACTAACCAACTTAACCTTAGACATATTAGCCACACGATCAGCCATTTCCTCAAGTACGAAAACTTGAAGAATCTCGGCACCGCTTGCCTTTGCTTCCTCAAAAAGATGCCATCCTTCTAAAAGATAGCTAGTTTTACGGTGCTTACGCTGCAATAATTTTCTAGCAGACTTAATGCTAGCATTTTGCTTTGATTGAATGATTTCCATACACTCATTATAGCAGAAATCCCCTGATAAATCTTGGACTTGACCGACTTTATAGCAAGGATTATACTAAAAGAAAGAGCTTTCAAAAGGAGGTCATGGACCATGCAAAAAGTACGATTATTAGTCTCAGGAAAAGTCCAAGGTGTTGGTTTTCGTTATTCAACCTATGCTCTAGCACTAGATATTGGAGATATATGCGGTCGGGTTTGGAATAATGACGACGGTACTGTTGAAATTCTAGCTCAGTCAGATAACCCTTCTAAGTTAGCTAAATTTATTCAAGAAGTTCGAAAGGGGCCTTCAAAATGGTCTAAAGTAACCTATGTCGATGTGACCATGGCTAACTTCCCTAATTACAGCGATTTTCGCATGGCTAATTAAGGCCGGAGCTCCGTTTTTAACTTGTTCTCTTCCTTAAAAAAAGGTAAAATAGACAAGTATAACTAAAAAACAAAAGGAATGATATTGTGAATAAAAATCAAAAACGTCTAGCCCTGATGGGACTTGCTGCCAGCATGCTTCTCTTCCTATCAGGATGTGTGAGCCTTGATAAGTCTGGTAATCCTACTGGTTGGGTTTGGAACCTACTTGGTCGCCCTATGAGCCACGTCATCACCTACTTCGCACATAATTTAAATCTGGGATTTGGTCTTGGCATTATCTTCGTAACCATCATTGTTCGTTTGATTATCTTGCCACTTGGTCTTCACCAATCTCGTAGCGCAGCCTACCAAGCAGCAAAACGTGAATACCTTGCGCCTATCTTAGAACCAATTAACGAACGTTTGCGCAACGCTGAAACTCAAGAAGAAAAGATGGCTGCCCAGTCTGAACTCATGCAAGCTCAGCGTGAAAACGGTCTAAGCTTGATGGGCGGTGTCGGCTGTCTTCCTCTATTGATTCAGTTCCCATTCTTCTCAGCACTCTACTATGCAGCACGTTACACTCCTGGTGTACTCAAGGATAACTTCCTCTGGTTTAACCTTGGTCACCGTGACTTCCCATTGATTATCATCATCGCAGCGCTTTACTACTTCCAATCTTGGTTGTCTATTCAACAAGTTCCTGAAGAACAACGTAAACAAATGGCAGCGACGATGTACAGTATGCCAATCATGATGATCTTCTTTGGTATTAGCTCACCTGCAGCCGTAATCCTCTACTGGTTCGTTGGTGGTATCTTCTCTATTATCCAACAGTTGATTACCAACTACATCATTAAACCTCGCTTGAAAGAAAAAGTTGCTGAAGAGTTCAAAAAGAACCCTCCAAAAGCACCTCGTACAACACCAAGCAAGCGTAAAGATGTGACACCAAAAAATACTCAAGCAATTGCGAGCAAACCAAAGAAAAACCGTAACGCCGGTAAGCAAAATCGTAAATAAGCTACAAAGCACTCTTGGAATTTTCCAAAAGTGCTTTTCTTATAGACTAATTCAGACTAACCTAATTCCTAATAGCGCCAACAACCAAAAAAGGAGTGCGACAGAACGACTGTTTTGTCTCACTCCCACTAGTTTCAAATATTGAACACCTTAATTCCAACAGTCACCTAGGCTGTTTTTTCTACACTAAGGATTTCCACAGAGTAGCTACCTGCTGGTGATTCGATAGCGACTTTGTCGCCAACTTTCTTACCAATCAAGGCTTGAGCAATCGGACTTTCATTTGAAATCTTACCTGAGAAGATATCAGCACCGGCTGCACCAACGATATGATAAGTATCTTTGTCGTTTGTACCAACTTCTTGAACAACAACAGTTTTACCAATTGCAACTTCGTCATTAGCAACAGCATCACTATCAACGATTTCTGCATAACGAATTTTTGTTTCAAGAATTTGAATTTGTCCTTCAACAAAGGCTTGCTCGTCTTTGGCTGCTTCATACTCAGAGTTTTCTGAAAGGTCACCATAAGAACGTGCAATCTTAATACGTTCTACAACTTCTGAACGACGGACGAGTTTGTACTCCTCCAATTCCGCTTCAAGTTGTTCTTTCTCCGCTTGTGTCATTACATATGTTTTTTCTGCCATTTTTTTCTCTTTCCTATTTTTTGAGCCCTTGGCTTTATTTTCAAAATCACTCTTTGTTTGCTTGATTTTAATGAGCCAATCAGACTATTTATCTTTTAGTTTGCTATTAATGTAAGTTTCAACGTTATGCTGATGCTCTTCATAGCTTTCAGCAAAATAAACATTACCAGTAGTTACATCTGCAACAAAGTACATGTACTTGGTAGATGATGGATTGATAACCGCTTCAATTGCAGACAGACTAGGACTGTCCACAGGACCTGGCATCAACCCCTTATGAACATAATCATTATAAGGGGAGTCAATGTTTGTGTCAATAGTTGCATCTTCTTTCAAGGTCGTTTCCTGACCAAGTTTTCCAAGAGCATAAAGAACTGCAATATTACTTTGTAGAGCCATGTCTGAGTTAAGACGATTATAGAAGACGCTCGCAATATTTTTACGATCGTCATCTGTAGCTCCTTCTTTTTCCACAAGAGAAGCTAGGGTCAAAATTTCATTAACATTGTGCCCGCTAGATGAAATCGTCGCATAGTAAGGTGATAAGTAGGTGTCCATCGTTGACAACATTTCCTCTGCCAAAGATTCCACCGTCGTATCGTCATGAATGTTATAAGTCGCTGGGAACAGATACCCCTCTAGGACATACTTAGCATCCGTAGAATTCGGAAGGTTGGCCAACAAGGTTGGGTACTTCGCTTTCATCTTAGTAATGAAAGCATCATCCTTCATCAGCTTCAAGAAATCTTTTGCCTTAAGTCCAGTTGATGTTTTTTTGCCTTTTTTCGCTGAGGAATTAACTTCAACTGCCTTAGCAATTTGATCAATGGTGTATCCTTCTTTGACCAAGACCGTACCAAGAGATGGCTCCTGAGGTTTATCACTTCCTTTTTTCTGAAGTGCCTCAATAATTTCATCCATAGTCATGCTAGCCTGAAGGTTGTAATAACCACTTTTCAGATTTGAGATGTTTTTAAACTTGGTATAGTAATTAAAGACCTTACCAGACTTAATGACACCAGCTGATTCCAATAGTTGACCAATATAACTGCTACCTGAATTTTCAGGAATTTCAACACTAACAAACTTAGTTGAATTAACATCTTTTGCGCCAACAGCATCACTAACATAACGATAACCAAAGAATGCAGCTACTGACAAGATAAGTAGCAAGAAGATAATAATATTTCTTGCAATTTTACCAGCACGACGGTTATTTTTATTGCGTTTGTGATTTCGGTTAGAACGTGAAATCGGCTCTTCGTCGACAATGTCAGCCTGTTTAACATCTTTTGGCGAAGACTTTTTCTTCTTCACTTTCTTACCTTTCTTTTTCTTAGGTTTTCCAGAGGGTTCTAGAGAAATACTCTCATCATCCTCATTACCATCAGCCACTATCTCTGATTGAACCTTTTCTTGCGACGCTTGGTCACTTGTTGCATGATGTTCCTGCAAGAATGCTTCTTTTTGACGTTCTGAGGTCAATTTGGCCTCCAATTCTTTAGGGTCTGTATAAATAGCTTCGTTAGACTTAGCTTCAATGAGCTCCTTGGCAACATCTGCAGGAATATACTCCTCTTCAGATGCTTCGTTAAGGCTAGTTTCCCAAACTGGACGTTTAAAACGGCGTTTCGACGTTTCAGTCTCCTGAGGTATATTTACCTTTTTCTCCTCCTCGATAGGTTCTTTAGAAATAGACGCTTCATTTGAATGAGCATCAGACACTAAAGACTCAGCTTGGGAAACAGAAAACAAGCCAACACTATCTTGTTGAGAATCTTGAGCCGTCTCAGAAGTCATAGATTTAGCCAAAGCACTATGAGAAACAGAATGTGAACTAAAATCTTGGTTACTTACTTTATTGGACGCTGAGGTACTATGTGTTGTAGCGCTCTCAGCTGACGTTGAACGTGGTGTCTCGGGCATAGTTGCACTTTTATTATGCTCCTCCTCGCGAAGAGAACGGAGCCGTGTTGCTTCTTGTAAATCTCGAAGAATCTGATCTTTAAAGCTTAGGCTATCTTCAGCAGATTCCGAGTGTTCATTAAACTTGTCCGTCAAGGCATACCTCCTCTATAGTAACAAACGCCATTATATCTTAAAAAGTCAGTTAATGCAAATCAATTGGTCCTTTGTCACAGTAACGTAACACTGAATTCAATGGGTTTCTGGATTCTCCCAAACCATATTATACCAAGTGCTACCGCCATGATTTGATTCTGATTCTCCTTCATCAGTGAAACCATTCATCTCATAATAGGCAATCAGGTAATCATGGCAAGTCAAACTAATACCTTGGCGTTTTTGGGCGATAGCCAGATCCTTAAGCGCTGCAATCAAGGCTGTCCCAATCCCTTGCCCTTTAAAATCTTTGGAGATAGACAAACTAGTAACTGCAATAAAGCCTCCTTGACTAGCATTAGGAACCACCTTATGGAACAAGTCATCTGTAAGATAACGTTCCGCAATCACAGGCCCTTCAATGTAGCCAGCTACAACGCCATCAATTTCAGCAATTAGAAAGGTATCACAAATCGTCTTTAAACACTCCGCAATAGCCTCTGGAGTTGCAGCCTCTTCGGGTGAAAAATTATCTTGTTCGATACGGACAACATCAGCCCAATCATCCTCTCGGGCATGTCGAATAAGCATATTAAATTCCTTTCTATTAAGAGAAAGAGCTGAGCGAAATCGCTACAGCCCTTAATATATTACATGTGTGTTTGCAAGCTTGCTAAGAGCTCTTCAAACGAGCGTTCGTAAAGTTGGATGTCCCCAGCTCCCATAAAGACATAAACAGCATTGTCATGGTCAAGGAGAGGTGAGACGTTTTCAACTGTAACCACTTTGGCCGGTTTATTGATCTTAGCAGCAAGATCTTCAACCTTAACATCACCATGGTCAACTTCACGCGCTGAACCATAAATTTGCGCCAAATAAACAGCATCTGCTTCGTTCAAAGCTTCAGCAAATTCATCAAGAAGGGCAATGGTACGTGTGAAGGTATGTGGTTGGAAAATAGCAACAATCTCTTTAGATGGGTACTTTTGGCGTGCTGCATCAAGCGTTGCAATAATTTCAGTTGGATGGTGAGCAAAGTCATCGATGACAACAGTACCACTGATAATTTTCTCTGTGAAACGACGTTTAACACCTGAGAAAGTTTTAAGGTGTTCTGCAACCAAGTCCATGTCGAAACCAGCTACATAGAGGTTCCCAATAACCGCAGTTGCATTCAAGATATTGTGACGACCATAGGCTGGCACATGGAATTCTCCAAGAATTTGTCCATCGTGTTTTACCTTGAAATTAGACCCTGTCGTTGTACGAACAATGTCTGTTGCCATAAAGTCATCATTTTCTTCGAAACCGTAGTAATAGATTGGCGCATTGGCTGTAATCTTACGAAGGTGTGGATCCTCACCGTAAACAAAGAGTCCTTTTTGCACTTGCTTAGCATAATCATCAAAGGCAGAGAACACATCATCGATACTTGTAAAGTAATCAGGATGGTCAAAGTCAATGTTAGTGATGATTGAGTATGCTGGGTGGTATGGCATGAAATGACGTTCATATTCATCAGACTCAAAGACAAAGTATTGTGCATTAGCAGAACCTCGACCAGTTCCGTCACCGATAAGGTATGACGTGTCTGTGATATTTTTCATAACATGTGACAAGAGACCTGTTGTAGAAGTCTTCCCATGTGCACCTGCCACACCAAAGCTAGTGAATTGATCCATGAAGTGACCCAAGAACTCGTGATAACGCTTAAAGCTGTAGCCATTTTTAATCGCATAAGCAACTTCAACGTTGTTGTCTTCACGAAAGGCATTCCCAGCAATCAATTCAACATCTTCTGTGATGTTTTTTTCATCAAAAGGAAGGATAGGAATACCTGCTTGCTCAAGACCACGTTGTGTGAAGTAATATTTTTCCACATCTGAACCTTGAACCTTGTGTCCCATTTGGTGGAGCATCAAAGCCAAAGCTGACATACCAGATCCTTTAATTCCAATAAAATGATAAGTTTTTGACATAGTTTCTCCTTACAATCGCACTGTGATTAGTTTGCGTCTTCTAAATGCGTCAAATTTAATTCTTGAGCAACTCGGTGTTCACGGTAAGTTTGACGTTCTGGGTAATTATAAACCTGGCTACGTTTCAAGAAGTCATAGCTATTTTTCTTGACGTTCTTACGAGATGGGTTACTAGGCTGTTGATAGGTTGGAGCCACTTCTGCCAAGATGTAAGAATCCTGTTGCAGACGATTTGCCAAGTGATGGATTTTTGAGTGTTTCCCGTTAGGTGCTAAAGTTCGCTTGATAGCACTTACAGGAGCTCCCAAGATAGATGCTGTCACTGGCCCTTTATCCGTTGTTACAGCAGCTGGCTCAACAGTAGCCTCAAAGCTTGGCTTAGCTTCTACCTTAGGCTTAGCAGTTAGTTGACGGCTATTAGTATGTTTGGTTTGTTGAACTTCTTGGCGGAGGAATTTTTGGCGTTTCTCACGGACATCACGCTTAGCCTTTTCACGGGCTTCCTCTGCATAAGTCATGCCAGCTTCTTGAGTCTCCACTCGTTTTGAAGCCTGCTTACGATTGCTAGGCTTAGCTGACAAGAAATCATAGTTCGGCAACAAATCATTGTAGTCCTTATCTTGGTAAGGGCCACGGATATTTGTGATTAAATCTTCATTTTCATATAGGCGCATAGAGACCGGTTCTTGCAAGCAAGATTCCCCGTCTGGAATCAGCGGAAATTGTCGTCTTTGGCGATGCATAAAAGACTTCCTTTCGTTTTCGAGATGATGCGTATCTTAATATAAACAATCGGGAATGGGAAGATACGTCTTGCAATATTCTATTATAGCCTAATTCAAAAGATTTGCCTAGTAGCATTTTTACCTCTTAGTATTTCAATATCAAATATAACAAATTAAGATATTGCAATACCAAGAATTTCTTTAATGTCCTCAACAGTCATGCTGGCACGGCTTTCATTGCCATCCAAGACAGTTGTCACAAGGTTCTTCTTGCCTTCTTGAAGCTCAAGAATTTTCTCTTCAATAGTCCCTCTTGTAATCAAACGGTAAACTTCGACATTTTGTTCCTGACCTATACGATGCGCACGACTAATAGCCTGCATTTCTACCGCTGGATTCCACCAAAGGTCAATCAGAATAACCGTATCAGCACCAGTTAGATTCAGTCCCACTCCTCCTGCTTTTAGAGAAATCAAAAAGGCATCTCGACTTCCTTGATTGAAGGCTCTAGTCATCTCTTGACGACTATCAGATGGCGTTGACCCTGTTAGCTTATAAGAGGAAATACCTAGTTCTTGTAAGAGCCCCTCTGTAATATCTAACATCCCACGAAATTGTGAAAAGATAAGAACACGGTGGTCTGAATCCTTAATTTGACTAAGCAACTCTCTTAGGCTATCTAATTTTCCGCTATCTCCAGCATAGTCCATAAAAAGAGCTGGGGTATCACAGATTTGTCGTAAGCGGGTAATTCCTGACAAAATTTCCACCTTACGACGGTTAATTTCCTGATCACTTGCAGAAATTAAACCTTGCTGCATCTGTTGCAATTGCGCTAAATAGATAGCTTTTTGAGCATCTGACAATTCACTTTGGTGAGTGATTTCAATCAAATCTGGTAAATCAGGAAGGACCTCTTCTTTCCTACGTCTTAGAATAAAGGGAGAAATATACCTAGCCACTTCCTTTGGTGTTAACTTAAGAAAAGTTTTCTTAGCCGGTAAAAGTCCTGGTAGAATAATTTGGAAAATAGACCAAATCTCCAACAAATGATTTTCAATAGGCGTTCCAGATAGTGCTAAGCAATGTGGAACAGAAAAATCACGTAGATATTGGGCAATCTTTGTCTGTGTATTCTTCATGACCTGAGCCTCATCGAGAATGAGATAGTCATATTTACCAGCCTTGTAGGCATCAAAATCCTGACGGAAGGAAGCGTAGCTTGTAATAATAATCTGGTGGTCTTCAGCAATGATGTCATCACGTCTTGGCTTGAGTCCATAAGAAACCGCTACATCTAACTGAGGAGCGAACTTTTTAAACTCATCCTGCCAATTGTAAATCAGGCTTGATGGTGACAAAACCAAGACTCGTTGCCCTTCTTCTAAATGTGCAGAGAGATAGGCAATGGTCTGTAAGGTTTTCCCCAACCCCATATCATCGGCCAAGATACCGCCAAAACCATAGTGATGCAACATAGATAGCCACTGAACACCCTTTTCCTGGTAGGGACGAAGGTCAGCTTCTACCTTATAAGTTGGCAAATCAAAGGTCTCTGGTTTACTCAAATGTTGCGTTAAGAGTTGGAAATCTTTTGAAAAACGAACAGAATCGCTTTCTGAAAGAACATCCATTAATTGATAGGCAGTCAATTGATTTAGTTCTAGGTGACCTTGCCCTGAATATCGAGCTCTTAGAGTTTTGAGACTTTCACTAATACGATGCGTCGCCTCATCAAAAACAATCAACTGACCACTACGATTGATAAAATAGGGCGAACTTTCCATCAAAGCTACTAAAGCATGATCCACATCTTCATCGTCAAGACTTGAAAAATCAAAGGAAATATCTAGTAAATTCCCCTGACGCTCTACCTGAACCTGTGGACTCTGTTCAACCCGTAAGTCACGCAACTCCTGCCCAATCAGAACCGTCCCTGTATTTTCAAATTCTGGTAGAGTATTCGTAAAGAAATCATAGAGCTCTTGACTGCTATCTAATCGTTTAGATGACTGAAAATCAGGGGTGAATCCATGCTTAGCCATCAAACGGAAAACAGCCTGCTCATGACGATAGTTACTCGTAAATCCTAAATGACTCAACTCTTGTCGATTATGGACTAGGAAACCATCAAAATCAAAGGCTAATGTAAGTATAACCTCACTGTCACCTTTCAGGTCAAAGTGAAATCTCGGTGTAAAATCCTTGATATTAAAGGCTTTAGGAGCTTTAACTGGTCCCATAGTCCTAAAATCAAAAAGACTAGCAGCCAAGATGGCTTGTTCATCGAGATTAAAGCTGACATGCTTATTCAAATCGCTTCCGATTGGAAGAGAGCGTAAACCAACCAAAAGTTTTTGTTGTTTTCGATTCAAACGATAAAAAACACCTTGATAAAAGAGAATACGATTATTAAAAAAGGCCTGACTATTCTTCTCAGCAACAGTCAATTCAATCATCTTAGGCTCGACAGAAATATCAAACGAGAAGAGATGGGCATCAGCAGTCAAATCCTCAACCAAAAGTCGGTGATATTCGGTTCCTTCCCATTCAAACCTAAAGCCATCCAAATCTTGCATCCGTCTCAAACCTTCCTCAAAAAAACCGTAGGGGAGACAAAGATGACGTGCATTATTCGGTAAAATAAAGTCTAAATTAGTCTTGGCTTCATCTGGAATCATCCGTCCTAAGAAGTCTAAAAATGCCTGTGAAGCCTGGTCAAATTGAATAAGCGATAGGGGTTCATAATAGTTCTTACCTATCTGATAATAACCCTCAGCCTCTACAAGTTTGAGAAAGGCAGGAATATCTCGAATAACATAAGAACGTTCATCTGGTAAGCGACGTAAACGTATACTCCACCAAATCTCTGAACCAAAGGTCGATTCCTCTCCTTCCACCATCAAGCTATATCTAACAGTATCATCCTCATTTAGGGAAAGACCTTCTAAAAATAAGCCACCAAAAGAGTGACCTCGCTCTTGGCCCTGAGAGGACTCTTGTTCCTCTTCCAATTCTGCCAAGAGACGCTGGCCTTCTTTATCGTTTTTTAGATAATACTCAATCGCTGCCAAATGGGGACAATAGCCTTTTTGAGAGAAATAATCACAGTCACACGTGATTTCAGAATCGTTGAGTGCATAAATTAAATGATGTTGGTCAACTGTTGTATCCAACTGAGTTTCTGAGACCTGATGAATGGTAATGAGATCCTTTTCAAAAAGTTCAATACCCTCATTACGGACTCTACCCGGCATCAATTTTGCCATAGTATTCACCCCTATCTTATCCCTCTATTATAGCACAAAATCCTTATAAACTAGGCCTTCACCAAGATAAAACAAAAAAACACTCCCGAAGGAGTGTCGCAGATTATTATTCGTAATCAAGTTTATCTGAGTGACCTGAACCATTACCAACATAGTAACCTGTCTTACAGTTGATACTGAAGAGATAAGTTCCATCTGGAAGGTACAAGTTGTAGTAACCATTACCATTGATGATATTAACTGGCTCAAGAATGAAGTTATCTCCTGAGAAGTAACCACGTGAATGTGAGTCATTGATGATCTTATCAAGAACACCATCAGCCCATGTCCAAGCTGGGTTACTTGTATCTGCTACTACGTTTGCATTATAAGGCACACGTGAGCGGTCACGTTGAAGGATTGATGGGTTATAATTTGTGATTCCGCGTGTTACAACTGTTGAAGCTGCAGCTGAGCCACCAGTAGTTCCTCCAGTCGCACCAGTTGAACCTGCTGAACCTGCTGAGTTAGCTGCTCCATTTTGCGCTCCAGAAGTATTTGATGCGGCCGCACCACCGCCATTAGAAGCTGCTCCAGATGCGTTATCACCTGAAGGTGCAGCAGGACTAGCAGTATTAACACTTTCAGAAGCTGTCGCTGCAGACGTTGCACTCGCAGCCTTAGCTTTTTCTTCAAGTTGAGTCTTACCACCCTTAATAGCTTCTTGAATAGTGCTATCGAGACTCGCGTTCCCAGTTGTTGTTACACTTTCTGGAAGATTATTAAAGTTGGCATCTGATTTAACAGCGATAGAGGCATTATAGCTACCATCTACAAGAGCATCTGACTCAAACTGACTGTTAATCTTTTGTACAGCTTCAATTTGTTTCTTCAAGTTATCATATTTTTTCTTAGCTGCATCATAATACTTGGTTTTCTCCAATTTCTTGAGCAGTTTTTCCAAATCTGATAACTTACCAAATTGATCATTAGCGAGTTTTGTTTGCTCGTCATCTGTGAAGAAATTCTTATACATTTCTTCAAAGGCCTTATTATCAGCAGCTGACGTATCCTTGCTTGATGATGATGTCACTGCTGAAGAAGCTGTGCTTGTTGTTTTCGCCGATTGGCTATGTGTTCCTTTATAAAGAGCATAGCTACCACCGATAATAGCTAAAGCAAGAACTGCTAGAGCACCGATAACAACACCTTTACGACGGTAAACTGGAATGTCACCATCAAAGGCACTCTTATGCGATGGTGAAATAGACTCTGAAGAGATTCTGTCTTCTGCAGATGGGCGATTAACTGCCATAGACACTTTTGGTGTTGTCTTTTCTTCATCAGCTTTTGCTCCAGTTACCCCTGCCACTGTTGATGCAATAGCTGCCAAATCAATAGTGTCTGAAACAGCAGCATCATCCAACAAAGGTTTTGAAGCTTGTGGCTCAGTATCGTCAATATTGGCAACATTGGCAACAGCAGGATTTTGTAGTTCTGGATCATCAATGTTAGCAATCAAAGGATTGTTATCATCAATATTATCTATCAATGCATCGTTATAGGCTGGCTGATTAGTTGAAGTAGATGAATCAGCGAGTGCATCACCAAGGTCAAATTTTTCTGTTTCTGACGTGATGAAACGATCAGCATTTGTTGACGTAATGATAACTTCAGAACTTTGACTTTCTGGTTCTGCAATAACCTCAGGTTCAACAGGGGCATTTGGCAACTGCTTGTCAATATGAGATTGAGTCTCATCAGCCTTGTTATCTGTAGCACCAAAACCAAATGTGACCGGTGTTACTTCTTCAGTAGCTGTTGTAGAGTTGATTGACTCATTAGCCATTGATTGACCAATCAAACCTGAATCCGCAAACTCCTGACGTTGCTTTTGAATAAAAGCATCCAAAGGTGATGTGTCGCCGTCAGCTTCAATTTTCTTTGAAAATTTTTGTGAGGCAACTTCTTCACGGTGTTGCTTGATATACTTATCCAAAATGCTATCTGTTTCTGTTACACCAGCATTAATCTCGGCTTCTTTTCGGACAGCCTCACCGACCGTCATTTCCTTGGCATCTTGGAAATCTAGCTCTTGGCTACCTTCATAGCCATTTTGTGTTTTATCTTCTGACACGTTTAATTTACCTTTCTAGCCTCAGAACGGCGAACACGCTCTCCAAAATATTGATATAAATCAACACGGAGGGTTCCGTTATAAAGCTTACGTTTTTTATCGGCTTTCATACCGTATTTGCTTTCAAATTGTTCATCGCTGGTCAAGATAAACTTGCTCCAAGTTTTAAGTGGCGCAAAAGTTTGACCCATTTCATTATACAAGATATCCACAGCCTTGTCATCCAACAAACGCTCACCATAAGGAGGGTTTGAAATAATGACACCATTGATTTTATCTGTTTTCAGGTCCTGTAAACGCATTTGTTTCAATTTAATAACATCTTCAAGACCTGCCTCACGAGCATTGGCTTTTGCAATTTCAACCATACGGCCATCAATATCACAACCCATAATATCTAATTCAATATCGTAGTTTGCCTTGCTATCTGCTTCATCACGTACCGACTGTACTAAATCCTTATCCACCCAATTCCATGCTTCAAAGGCAAAATCACGATTAAATCCTGGTGCAATGTTCATGCCAATCATTGCAGCCTCAATACAGAAGGTCCCTGAACCACAAGTCGGGTCAATCAATGGTTTATCCGGATACCAATTACTAAGTTCAAGGATAGCAGCCGCCATATTTTCTTTAATCGGTGCTCCACCTTTGTCAGTACGGTAGCCACGCTTAAAGAGACTAGCACCTGTGGTATCAATCAAAACCGTAGCCTTATCCTTCAAAATAGAGACTTCAATCTTAAATTCCGTTCCTGTTTCTTGGAGAGGCACTCCTTCTGGACGGTGGAAATACTTCTGCAATTTCTTAACGACAGCTTTTTTTGAAATCGCCTGAACAGATGGCTCATTATGAAGCTTTGATTTAACACATTTAGCCTTAGAAATTGGGAACTTTGCACCTAGCGGAAGATAATTTTCCCAGTCTAAAGCAAAAACTCCCTGAAAGAGTTCCTCAAAGGTACGTGCTGGAAATTCACCCACTACAATCTTGATACGATCTGCTGCTCTCAACCAAAGGTTGGTTTCAGCAATTGCACGAACACCACCTTGGAAACGCACCTTACCATTTTCAACCTGCGTGTCATAACCTAACTCACGCAATTCACGTCCAACCACAGCCTCAAGACCTGCTGCTGCAGTTGCTACTAATGTAAATGTTTCTTTCATTGTCATCCTTTTATCTCATTGTTACGCGTACAAACTTTCTTAACCGATAGCTTATTACCCACTCTTTTCTTTAAATATAAAAGAGAGAATTCTTGCTAAAAGAAGGCTGAGACATGTGTCCCAGCCTCACCTATATGCAATTTTCTATAAGCCATGTTTTGTTCCAGAAGTGACTAGGTACCACTTCCTTCGATAATCATCTGTCTACTGCAAAGCAGTCAGGATGGTCCGTTCGTTTCCAGCCATCCCATGCCCCTACCAAAGTTTGGGTTGCTAGCTTGAGGGGTTTACCGCGTTCCACTTTTTAGGTTTCCCTAAAAACTCCGTCACTGTGGCACTTTCAGAGCTACTAAAACCTATCCGAAGACTTAGCCAGTTCACTCGCCGTAACTTGAAAATCAAGTCCCTAGGCTTATTAATTCACCTAGCACAAACACTACTGGCATCACAGCCAGTGCTAGCATGGACTTTCCTCATGGAAGACTAGCAACCATGCGATTATCCAAAAATTGCACAAACCAGTTTTATTCGACGATTTGTTTTCCAAAGACCTCTTTCTCCAAACGACTGACACGTTTTAAGATATCATAGTTTGAAGCCGAAGCAACATTGGCATTCGCACGTGATGGTTCACTTGTCGCACTTGCGTATGCTGGGCGACTAGCAGGAGCTGATGAAGTCTTAGCCTTCAGTTTTGCATTTTCTTCTTGCAATTCCTTAACTAGAGCAATATAGACACCGTAATCTTTGATTACATCGTCTAGAAACTCATCAACTTCTTTTTTATCGTATCCACGCATGCTTGTTTTAAATTCTTGTTCGTAGATTTTCTTGGGCGTTAAATTAATCTTAGCCATTTTTATTCTCCAATACTTGTCTTATCTAACTTACTAATACTTTACTGTCTAATGTTTTTATGATACAGAAAAAAAGATAAAAATGCAAGTTTAAAATTCAATTATATCCTATTCCGACATGACTTCATTGAGGTCATCAAAAGTCAGTCTAGATACGGGATAACCCCTTGCTTCTAACATCATACCGTAAAAATATTTCAGATTTGTTTCATTTTCAGGTTCATAAAATAAATAAGCCTGATCTGTATTGTCAATGAGAAACTGATTAAATTGTTTAAACTGTGCTGGAGATTGGTAAGCGGGGAAGCTGTACTTGACAAAATCAACCTGCTTAAAGGCTGCTAGTTTTGTTTGATTCGCTTCATTCCAATTCTGACCATGCGTTTCAAAAGGGAAGAGGGCCGCTAACTTCAAAGGATAGTCTTTTTGAAGTTCTTTGGCTACTTCTAGTGCCCAAAATTCAAAACCGAGGTTCCCAGTAAAAATCATCCAATCCACACCATCATCCAAGAAACGCATCAAATCACGTTTGATTGCTTTCTTGATAATGGTTACTTTAGGGTCCTTGTCTTTAAAAATACCGAGTTCAAAGCTCTTATAGCCAGTTACCAGTAGTGATGTCATTTGTTGTTCTCCTCGTTCATTTTATGGTATAATAAAATAGTCTTTATGCATATCTTATAAAGAAGAAGGGAAAGAAATGGTAAACTATCCCCATCAGGTATCTCGTAAGATAGCACAAGTACGTCCTAAAAAATCAAATAGAGTTGACTTTGCCAATCGGGGGATGAGCTTTGAAACTGCTATTAACGCGACTAATGATTACTATTTGTCGCGTGGTTTAGCCGTTATTCATAAAAAACCTACCCCTGTTCAAATTGTCAAAGTCGATTATCCCAAACGCTCACGGGCAAAGATTGTAGAAGCTTACTTTAGACAAGCTTCTACTACCGACTACTCCGGCGTTTACAAAGGATACTACATTGATTTTGAAGCCAAAGAGACACGACAAAAGACATCCATGCCTATGAAAAACTTTCATGCGCATCAAATTGAGCACATGTCTCAGGTCATCAGTCAAGATGGGATCTGCTTCGTGCTACTTCACTTCTCGACGCTTAAGGAAACCTACCTTCTGCCTGCCAAAGACTTAATCGCTTTTTATCAGATTGATAAAGGGACGAAATCAATGCCTCTTGATTATATCAAAAAAAGAGGCTATGCAATTGCAGAAGCAGCTTATCCTCAAGTTCCTTACTTAGAAATCATTGAAAAATTATTAGGTGGTAACACATAATGGCTAAATTTAATTTCAGCAACTTTAAAGAATCACTTAACGGTTTGACTAAACGTGCTAAAAACATCAAGGTCAAGCGTTCAGATTCTTCTCGCTATAGCAAAGGAAAACGCTCTGCCGCTTCAGACCAAAGTTTGGGCTGGCGTATTGCAAAATACGGATTTATTGGACTGCTTACTTTCTTTGTAGTCTGTGTCATCGCTGGTGGTAGCCTCTTTGCCTACTATGTTAGCAGTGTTCCTAAACTTACCGAGAACAAACTGCAATCAACAAACTCAAGTAAGATTTACGACGCTAATGGTAGTCTTGTTGCCGACTTGGGAGCTGAGAAACGTGAGAGTGCATCAACAGATGAAATTCCAACAACTCTAGTTAATGCCATCACCTCTATCGAGGATAAACGTTTCTTCACTCACCGTGGGATTGACGTCTACCGTATCATGGGGGCAGCTGTTAACAACCTTCGTCGTAGCAGCACCCAAGGGGGGTCTACGCTCGACCAACAGTTGATTAAGTTGGCTTACTTCTCAACTAACACTTCTGACCAAACCCTTAAACGTAAGTCACAAGAAATCTGGTTGTCACTCCAAATGGAGCGTCAATTCACTAAACAAGAAATCTTGACCTTCTATATTAATAAGGTTTATATGGGTAATGGTTACTACGGTATGAAGACTGCAGCTAAATCTTACTTTGGTAAGGACTTGAGCGACCTCTCTGTTGCCCAAGCAGCTCTTCTTGCTGGTATTCCACAAGCACCAACACAATATGACCCTTATGCTAATCCAGATGCTGCCAAAGAACGTCGTAACACTGTTCTTGACGAAATGTATGAAGACAAGAATATTTCTAAAGAAGAGTACGAGCAAGCTAAAGCAACTGATGTATCAGATGGCCTTCTTCCACTTACGAAGAAAGCTAGCTATGAGCCATACTTAGATAACTACATCAAACAAGTTATTGAACAGGTATCTACCGATGCCAACGCTGATATTTACTCAGCAGGTCTCGACGTCTACACTAACCTTAATCCAGATATTCAAAAATATATCTGGAACGTCTATAATACTAACGACTACGTATACTATCCAAACGATAGTCTCCAAGTTGCTTCTACTATTATTGATGTTACTAATGGTCGTGTCGTTGCCCAATTGGGTTCACGTCACCAAGACGAAAACATCGCACTTGGTACCAACCAAGCTGTTCAAACAGACCGTGACTGGGGTTCTACAATGAAACCAATCACTGACTATGCTCCTGCTATTGAAAAAGGTATTTATACAAACACTGGTACGACTGTTTACGATAATCCTTACAATTTCCCAGGTTCTTCAACACCAGTTTACAACTGGGACCGTAAGTATTACGGAAGCATTTCATTGACTTATGCACTTCAACAATCACGTAACGTTACAGCCGTTAAAGCACTCCAAGCTGCTGGTTTGGAATATGCTCAATCCTTCTTGAAGGATTTGGGTATCGAGTATCCAGAAATGTACTACTCAAATGCCATCTCATCTTCAACATCATCATCAGATTCTAAGTATGGTGCATCAAGTGAGAAGATGGCCGCAGCTTATGCAGCCTTTGCAAATGGCGGTACTTACTATAAACCATCTTACATTAAATCAATCAAGTTTGAAGATGGTTCAACTAAATCATTTGATTCTAAAGGTGTCGAAGCCATGTCACCACAAACAGCCTACATGATGTCAAGTATGTTGAAACAAGTATTGACAGGTGGTACAGCAACTGAAGCTTATGTTCCTGGTACAATCAATGCTGGTAAGACTGGTACATCTAACTACGGTGACGATGAGTACTATAAAGTACAAAAAGAAAGTGGTGTCTATGCTGACCTTATGGTTCCGGATGAAACTTTCGTTGGTTACAATACTAAGTATGCAATGGCGATTTGGACAGGTTACAAAAACCGTAAAACACCACTTTATGGTTCAGACCTTGATATCGCTAAACAAATCTACGGTGTAACAAGTAGCTACCTTAACCAGATGTATGGTGCTGGTTCTGAAGATTTTGAAATGCCTAGTGGTGTTTATAACAATGGTAGCTATGTCTTCCTTACTGGTTCTTCAACATCAAATGTTTACACAGGATCACTAGGAACATCTAGCTCATCATCAAGTTCGGACGCCAGCCAAAGCAGTGACTCATCAAGTTCACAAGATAGTCAACAGTATGGGCCTGATGCTTCAACAAATCCATCGACATCGGCCTCTAACGGCTCTGAGCATTCGAATTCAAACACTGCTACAGCAGAAGAATAAGAAATAAGAAGGGTTATCCGATTGGATAACTCTTTTTTTACTGATAAATTTTAAAGAAACTACGAAAAACCACTGGAATCATTTCCCAGTGGTTTCATTTATTGTCTTATTTTGAAGCAAGGGCTCCCATTGGGTCCCAAGGAGCAAGTACTTGTGGCTCTGCTTCATAGGCTGCTAATTCTTCAGCTGTAAGGAAGTCTTTACGGACAACGATTTGATAAGTGTATTCATCCATCCAGGCATCAGAAGCGACAAAGTAACCTTTTTGTCCGACCTTGTCTCCCCAAGAGTTTTCAACCTTCCATTTAACAGGTTTGCCATCAGCATCCAAATCAACCCCAGTCAAAACCATGGCGTGAGTCATGAGAGATTCACTGTAATCCAAACGTCCTGCCTTGTCTTGAGTCAAGTTAATATCCATGCTAGCTGTAAAGTCATAAACATTAGTTGCAAGAATACCTTTTTGACGGTCTGAAACTTGACCAACATCTGAACCAAACCAAACAGTTTCTCCAGACTTCATCTGTGCAATAGCAAGCTCTTTGAAACGGTCCATTGGGAGGTTGATATAACGAACACTTGGTGCACCTACAACATTACCTAACATCTCAACAGTATAAGATTTTCCGTAAGGTTTATCAGTTGTTGGAGCGTTGATAACTGACACATAGTCGCTAAGTTTGAGACCCACATATTTTTCAAAGAATACTTGTGGTGTGATATTTTTCTCAGATTGATAGTTGTCATCCTTATCTCGGTAGGCAAAATCAAACTGACGTGGTGGTAAACCGAGAGTCATAGCAAGATAATTGAAAATTTCTTGAAGAAGCTCTTCCTTCTTAGCTTGAACGGTAGCCTGATCAGCACCACCTGCAATTAGGTCACGTAAGATTTGAGCATCTTGACGAAGGAGCTTATTGAGATATTGGTTAAGCTCACGACTATTGCTTGAAGATACAGATTCTGGATAAACCGATTTTGGTACAACACCGTATTTTTCAAACAGTGATACGACCATATCCCATTGTCCACCATCTTGTTGAGGGGTATCCAAAAGGAATTTAACCTTACGACTGCCAATCTCTTGATCTGCTGTAGCAATGATTTGTTCCAAGAACCAGTTTGATTTTTCATACTTGTCCCAGAAGAAGGTGTGGGCTTGAGAAAGCTCGAAACTTTCCAATTTGAAATCTGAAATCAATTTGTGACGGAAAGTATTTAGTGCCGCAAACATCCAGCAACGTCCTGAAGCTTTCTGGTTAGACACCTCATCTTTAGTCAAATCGATTGAGAAAACATGGTCGTTTTCAACTTCTGATTGACGTGTTTCGATGGATTTGAGCAAGCCATTATGAGTTACAGCATTCTCAATAGCACTGTACTTGGCATTGGCCTCATATTCTGCAAATAGTTTATCTGTGAAATCTCTTGATAGTGAAGTCATAAGATTCCTCCTTTTAAGCCTTATTCTTCTCTATTTTATCACTAATTTCTGAAAATTCAATTTAAAAACACCCCTAGCTTAAACTGAACTGCACCCCAAAAGTTAGACAGAAAAA
>NZ_KV809570.1:17730-26492 GCF_001812625.1 Streptococcus sp. HMSC064H09 | reverse complement strand
AAATGGCTTACTAAGAGAATATTTCCCAAAGAAATCAGATTTAGCCACTATCTCTGATGAGGCTTTGAACAAGGCTTTATATGATTATCAATCACAGACCACGAAAATGTTTAGCTTACCGAACTGCTTGTGAAGCTCTAGAGGATGAGTTCGAGTAAATGTTGCACTTATTCTTGTAATTTATCACCGCTTCTAAGTTGCTCTCGATTTATAACTAACCATATTCTATTACAAAACGCAAAAAAACTTGCAATCAAGGCTTTTCATTATTGCCTCGTTACAAGGTTTTTACTCTTTTATAAGCATCCTACACACTCAGCAGTTCGCTGTTGCTGTATCATTTCGTCGATCACTCCTCATTATTCTACGAGTCCTAGCATGGGAGGAACATCTGCTTCTACTTCACTACTTTGTAGCTCGTACGAGTAGGGATACCGCCTCAACATGTGCTGATATTGTATACCTATACTATAAAACAAAATTTAGTCTAAAAATTGTTAGGATTATACTATTTGACTACTTCAACAGCTTGTATAAAATCATTAATGTACGAATCGAAATCAATTAAAATATTGTTAGACCATAGCTTCTTATCTTTATTTAAATTTAAAAGTATACTACCTGTTTCATAAAATTTATAATCAAAAATATCTGAAATAAAGAATCTATATGAAACATCTTCAAGTGAAGATACATTATTATTATAATTAATAATACTTGCTAGATCTCTATAAAGTGGATCATATTGGTTTCCTAACAAATCAAAGTTTCCTTGATGAAATATTAAGCCAAGTAGTATGTTCGTAACCGCTACAAACTTGAACATTTCATAACTTAACATTTGATAAGGAATCTGTCCATTATATCGAGTACTACTCTCAAACATCAATTCCTTCGCAACCAGTTCAAATTGTAATTTATGAGATAGGATTTGTAAATTGTTGAAAATTTCTCCCGCTTCGACTAGCATTTTAACAATTATTTCATCAACCTTTGAATCAGTTGATAGAGGACTATTCGTATACTCTTGAATTAGTCTATCTAACTCATCAGAAAATGAATTGTGAGTGCTCCATTGCTGTATAATACTAGATTTTTCATCCACAGAAAGAGTTGATAAATCCAATTTACCATTTTCAACATGAAATTGAACAGAAGGATTCAGATTAGATGCATAGTAGTCCCCTAATTCAGAATACTCTTCTAGTTTGAAATTATATTCTAATTTTTTTACATGGTGTTCACCAACTTGTTTCAAATGAAAATAATCATGAAAATCAATTGACAACTCATCAAATATCGGTGCTAAAATATCTCTAATTGTAGAGAAAATAAACCATGAATCCCTCTGATTAGTCTTTTCAACAGTACTTGGGTTTACATGGCTAGTACCTAGATCAATTAATTTAACCTGTAATCTATCTTGCCTAATTTCACCCACAAATACTTCATTATAGAAATTATTTTTATAACATAATATTGTTTGTTTGATTTTCTCAAATTCAACTGGGGTACATTTTTTATTTTGCTTGATATTATTATATTCATCAATTAAATCACTAAGCTTATCAGTTAATATTGATCCTCCAATCATAATATTCCCTGGATTCAAATCTCCGTGTCTTATCTTGTACTTTATCAAATACGAAATATCTCTCAAAAAATAAATACAAAGATTCACTCCCTCCTGAAGAATAATATCAAACACAGAACTTTTCTCTAGCATTTTTTCAGATGAAGAAATCTCTTTTAACGCTGAAATAAAACCTGCTCTAACTTTCAAATAATCCTCTAATGTTAAAGAGTTTTCTACTAATTCCATAATCGAGTAATAAACATGTACTGGAAAAAGCAATTTACCACTATCATATACCCTCGCAATTGTATCACCTAGTTTCACACTACTATTTTTTTTTGTTTCCTCAATTGCTTTGATTTCAATTTTATCTTTAGTAATAAAATAAAACTTGACTAGTTGTTCAATTTTTAAATTCTTATGAAATACAATAAACGTGATGCCGTTCGCACCATTGGATAAAATTTTCTTAAACTCTAAATTTTGAAAAGCTGGTACCTTATTTTCAGTTAAGAATTGCTTCTCTTCGTAACATAACACTCCACCATCATTTATAGAAAGCTTTTTTAATATAGCTTCCACTTCTGCTCTAGCCATTATAGTTTCTCCTAAGGTTATTTTTAATATATTATATCATAATAGTACCAAATCCCAGCAACTTCCCAGTCACAGTCTCTTATAAATCTACCTCAATTCCTTCAAGGAAAGTTATTACAATTTGTCCAACTTCTGAAATACTAATGTAGTCGACAACTTGATTCATGATAACTCCATCCTCCAAGAAATTTTAAAATAGATTGATAGCATGGCAGGCTATCGTATCTAGAAGCCCAACTTCAACTATTACTCTGATACTTCCCTCTATTCGAGTAAAGAGCCTACCTTCACAACTTTTCATTATCCCTTTAGTTACAAGGTTTATACGCTTTTACCAACAAAGCTACACACTCAGCGGTTCGCTGTCTCCGTATCGTTTCGTCGTACACTCCTTACTCTACGACAGCTATCGCATGGGTGGATCATCTGCTTCTACTTCGCTGAAGCCTCAGCTCGTACAAGCAGTGATACCGCCTCAACATGATGCGTTTGCGGAAAAAAATCCACTGGCTGTACTTTTTTCAATTCGTAGCCCAATTCTTGATAGAGTTTGATATCACGCGCCATGGTTGCTGGGTTACATGAGACGTAGGTAATCTTCTCAGGTTGCATGGCAACACTGACTCTGATGAAGCTTTCTGTCAAGCCCTTGCGTGGTGGGTCCACAATGATAACTTCTGGTTTGATACCATCCCTGCTCCACTTGGCCATAGCATTTTCGGCTGAGTCAGCCACATAATGGGCGTTAGTAATGCCGTTGCGTTCTGCATTTTTCTTGGCATCTTCGACAGCTGTTTCGATGACTTCAACGCCGTAGACTTCCTTGACCTGTTTTGCAAATGACAAACCGATTGTCCCGATTCCTGAATAGGCATCAATAACAATGCTGTCGCTGTTTAGGTCTGAGAAGGCAATAGCTGTTTGATAGAGTTTCTCAGCCATTTCGGTGTTAACCTGATAGAAAGACTGGGCAGAAATCTCATAGTCATTGCCCAACATACTGTCTGTGATGGTGTCTTGACCATAAAGGGTGCGGAACTCCTTACCAAAGATGGCGTTAGTGTTCTTATCGTTGATGTTTTGGATGATGGAAACGACATTTGGGAAGGCTTCTGTAATTTTAGCAATGACTTGGTCAATACGGAAAACTTTTGTTCTTTACTAAATTAGATAACATTTTCGTTCAGTACAATTTTGGTAAGGTATGTTTTACTGATTTATCGGAAGAATCAATACATCTCCGAGTCCAAAGGAATTCGCTCCTCCTTTGGAAAGGACTGCTTATACAAGTTGCTGATGATTTCCCAATGTTTAAAAGGATAAAATTAATTTGTTTTAAGGTCATAAATTTCTCCTTGATTCCATCATCCAGCAAAATAGAAGTCTGTTTAAATATAACTCACGCCACACCTTTACAACGTTATTTAGTTTAACGATTGAATCTCTTCTTTCACATATCCTTCTACATCTTCAATCTCTACAAACAGCGGGTCTAAGTGACACAAGAAGTGCCAATCTTCGGTTCCGCGTTTTCTGTAGAGAATCGCTTCGCCGTCTTCACTTCCGAAAAAACTTCTGTCGACTTCATATCCACTGCGTTCTAAGAAGTCTTTTGCCTTGCCATAGTTCGCTTCTCTTGCTTCGACATAGGCTTTAACTTCATCGTTGTTAACGACATACGCGTCGATTTTTGAATAGCCTTCGATCACTTTATCGTTTTTAACGGATAGATTCGAAATTTCTTTCCAAATAATGTCCACATTTTCCTCAGAATTAAACGAAAATCTAGATATAGGGACAATATTTCCGTTAAAGACAATTTCCATATAATCCGGCAAGTATTTTGGGTTCACATACTCCACTTCAAACCCGTCTTCTGTTTCTAAAGTATACCCCGGGATTTGAGCTACAAACGCTCTCCCCTCTTTTAAAGAATCAAACGCGACTAATTCCTTTTGATAATCACCTTGATAAAATTCCAATATAACCATCGATAACCCTCCATTTAAACTTTACAGCGCTACGCAAATTTATTTTTCAGATTTTACAAGCAGTGATACCGCCTCAACATGAAACGAGTGAACACTAAGTATGTCAAGTAAACCTTTCTGTATGTGGAAACATGTCTATAGAGCTTTTAACGATCGCATAAGGTTATCATTTAAAGGTATTACCTCGACAAACTGGGAATTGTCATTCTAGGCAAAACTGAAAGTTATTTTATCTCAGCAAAATCAAAAATGCTAATCTATTCTCTTCTCAAATCTAAACATCCCATCTCGAAATTGTAAATCAATTTCTTCATCCATACTATCTGTTTCGTTAGGATCGGGATGATGCTTATTAAAGAACTCTACAATGTGAAAGCCACATCTGTTTACATAAAAATGAATATTGCGTTGTTCAAAATATGGAGTTACCGTCCCCCAAAGTTTTACTTGAGGATACATTTTTTCAATCTCACACCATGCAGCATAACCAATTCCCTTACTGTGAACATTTGGAGATACAAACAGCAAATCCAGTTCTCCTTTTTCACCATTAACATTTATTACAATTCCACCGACTTTTTTATTATTGTATATGATACGATAAGCCTTTCCGTCGGCAATAGACTGTTCAATTGTTTTTCTTGAAATAATTTGTCCATCTTCTTCGAAGTGGTTATCTCTATGACCAAACTCCACCATTGCACCATAATTAAATGCTTCCTGATTATCTAATATAAATTGCTCCTTATCATCTGATGCTAATTGTTCAAGAATAACATCACCCATAAATCAACCCTCCAGAACTTCTAATTTGTCTTTGTTTAAAAATAAATTCCATTATATAATTCCATAAACTCTTTAGAATAATTTGTGACAAGTTCATAGTCAAGTGCAGTACTAAAATTTCTTCATTAGTTGGTCTCTAGATTCAATTTATTTATATTTTAAGATTTTTTACACTTTTACTTGTATGCTTTAGTCAACAGAACTACGTTCTCAGTCTGCAGTAGCACATAGCTAATCAAACTTCGCCTTGCTCGTTTTCTTGGGTGTACCTTACATGGGACGTACATCTGCTTCTACTTCGCTGATGGCTCAGCTCACACAAGCAGCGATACTCCATCAACCTAAAACGAGTGAACACCAAGTATGTCAAGTAGTTGAGTTGTATGCGGAAACATATCCACTAAACTATTTAACGATAGCTTGAGGTTATCGTTAAAAGGTATTACCTCGGCAAACTGGAATTTTCCAGCTCGACAAGCTGGTTTTTAAGCTTTAGTTATCGGAATCCACAGCTCCATTTTATAATCATTGCTGTGCATATCACCTTCATAGTAATATTCAAAGTCAGATTTTCCTGAATGAATATAGCCATGCTCAGGGAAGAATACTTCCATTGCATATTTCCACCCGTTATGAATGCACTCCGGAACACTTCCTACTAATTCTACAACTGCATACTCTGCTTCTTCCACTTCCAAAACATCTAAGCCCATACTTGTGGCTTTGTCTAAATCATTAACGATATAACCAGCCATATAATTTATTGTGCTTGGATTTTCCACGTCATGGCAAACGCCCATACTTTGACCGCTTCCTAAACTTGCAAGTTCATCGTGTCTATATTTTTCATATAGCTTATTCCATACACTCGGACATAATGATGAATTGATGCTTTGTTCATTTACCCCAGCAACTGTAAATGCTTGTTTCTTTTGAATTGTAATGTTCATGCTTCTTCCTCCTCTTACACTTAGTGATAATTGCACTCGTGATACTAATTTGAAAGGTTTTCCATTTCTTACCTCAGAAGGAGTAAATCCATGAAAATATTTAAAAGCTGTCCCAAATGAATCTGATGACTCATATCCAAATTTGAAAGCAACGTCAATAATTTTTTCATCCGTATTTCTTAATATAGCGGCTGCTTCCGTCAATCTTCTGCTTCTTAAATATTCTGAAAGCGTTGTTTCAGTCAGAATAGAAAACAAGCGACTGAACATTGAATACGAATATCCGGATAACTGAGTTACTTTCTTTTCATCAATTTCATCATCAAGAACTGTTTCAAGATAATCAATCGTATCGTTAAACGACTTGATAATATTCATTTCGATTCCCCCTTTCCTTCAGTTTATTTTAGTATAGAGGAAGATTTCTTTTCTTACCCTACAATATCCGTACAAGTTTTGTAGGTTTCATTTCATAGAAATTTATACCTTGCTAAATTCAACAAATTGGCATTTATCAATTTGTAAATCTTAATAAATATCCATTGGGATCTTGTATTAAGAACTCAATTTGTGTTTCTTCTGCACCATTAACTTGATATTGATTTCTTGTTAGTTCTCTATATATTTCAAAATTTAGAGTTTTCACTAATTTATAAATTCCTTCAACATCTTCGACTGCTATTGAAAAATTTATACCTCTTCCCAAGGGATAACTTAATTCGCCTGTGTTCCACCCATCATCATGAATTTGTTCAAACATAAACTGACTACCTTGAAAAGACATGAAAACAAACCTTTCATCATTGCGTTCGTATTCTATTTTGAATCCTAATCTGCTATAGAATTTTTTTGTTTTATTAATATCAAAAACCGATAATTCCGGAATCATCTTATTAAAATCCATCTTCACTTCCCCACAACTTCATATTTTATTATTTCTTTTTCTTTGGTTTGGGTGCAGGTAACTCATCATACATTGAATTAAATAAGCCGGTTAAATATTCTTTGTTGTCAACATCATCTACCAATAGCATTTCCTTTGCACCTTCATACGGCAATTCGTATTCTACATTCGGCATATACGCTATTGCAGATTTGACAGGCTTCACTAAAAATCTATCATCATAAATTCCACCTATGATTTTCCCTCGATAATAAATTATATACTCACCCATCATTGCTCTATATGATATTTCTTCCAACTCGGACAATTGTTCTAAAATGAAATCTAAATATTCTTTACTTGAAGCCATTTTTGCTATCTCCCTTAATTACTAAAATTTCAATAGTCCATTTTCATCAAATTGAAAATTCGGTCCCCATGAAACTTCCCAATAGTATCCATCTAAATCCGAAAAATACGAATGATACCACCACAGAAAAGTTCCTGTAGATCTTTTACAATTTTTCCACCTGCTTTTCCTTACTAATTCTATTACTTGCTAATATTGTATAAATTAAATAAGCTATAAAAATGATAATAAAAGTAAGATTAATCTTCAACACAAAATAGAGATTTAACAAATTTGCGAACGCATGAAATAATATACAGTAACCGACAGATTTCGTTTGACGATAAAGAAGCCCTAAAACAAAACTTAAAAATAATGTATATATAAAAAATAAAATAAAAGGAAATCCTTGATGACTTTCTCCTACTATAAACCATAAAGGCAGATGCCAAATCCCCCAAATTGATCCTACAATCAAATTAGATTGCCAATATGTATATTTTTTATCAAGTAAGGGTTGTAATATACCTCTCCATCCTAATTCTTCATGTCCACCACCAAAAAAAATTAATTGAATAAAGAATAGTGGCATTAAATAAATTGATACTCCGTTTAATTCTAAGGAAGATACAGAGAATAGTATCAAAATTGCTAACATATGAATAATGAAATAAATACTACTATTTTCTCTCTTATTAAATACAAAGTGTTTAAATTTTATATTGTTACTTTTCAAATAAAACCCACTTGCAATAGCTGGTCCAAGTGCACCTACTATATGTAATATTCTCCCTATAAAGGTTTCTAATCCCAAAATATTGAATTGTGTAAATATGGCAAGAAGCCCCCAAGCTATATAAGTGATTCCAAATGTAAAATAAAGATATTTTTTTAAATTCTTTTTGTCAATTTCTGTCATTTTATCTTCCTTAGCTTGATTATTTTATAAATAATATTTTTACTGCTTCTTAGTTGCTCTCGATTTATAATTAACTATATTCTATCACAGAAATGCAAGAAAAAGCCTTGCAATCAAGGCTTTTCATTATCCCTTTCGTTCAAAGGTTCTAGGCTTTTACGAGCAAAGCTACACACTCCACGTGGTGCGTTTGCGGAAATAAATCAACCGGTTGTACTTTCTTCAATTCATATCCCAATTCTTGGTAGAGTTTGATATCACGCGCCATTGTTGCTGGGTTACATGAGACGTAGGTAATCTTTTCAGGTTGCATGGCAACACTGGCTTTAATAAAGCTTTCTGTCAAGCCCTTACGTGGTGGATCCACAATGATGACGTCTGGTTTGATGCCATTCTTACTCCACTTGGCCATGGCATTTTCAGCTGAGTCAGCCACATAGTGGGCATTTGTAATGCCGTTACGTTCTGCATTTTTCTTGGCATCTTCGACGGCTGTTTCGATGACTTCAACGCCGTAGACTTCCTTGACCTGTTTTGCAAATGACAAACCGATTGTCCCGATTCCTGAATAGGCATCAATAACAATGCTGTCGCTGTTTAAATCTGAGAAGTCAATAGCTGTTTGATAGAGCTTTTCAGCCATCTCGGTGTTAACCTGATAGAAAGACTGGGCAGATATCTCATAGTCATTGCCCAACATACTGTCTGTGA
>NZ_KV809570.1:0-17630 GCF_001812625.1 Streptococcus sp. HMSC064H09 | reverse complement strand
TCTCATAGTCATTGCCCAACATACTGTCTGTGATAGTGTCTTGACCATAAAGGGTGCGAAACTCCTTACCAAAGATAGCATTAGTGTTCTTATCGTTGATGTTTTGAATGATTGAAACGACACTTGGGTAGGCTTCCGTAATCTTAGCAATGACTTGGTCAATACGGAAAACTTTTGGTCTGGTCGTTACAAAGACCAACATCATCTGACCTGAATAATGACCACGACGAACTACCAGATGACGAATCAAACCTGTCTGCTCCTTCTCATCATAAGGTTTGAGGTCGTAGCGACGAAGTAGGTCACGAACAAAGACGATGAGTTTATCAATCTCCTTGTCTTGGATAAGGAAATCCTCGATTGGAATCAAGTCGTGCGAATTCTTGCGGTAGAAGCCTGTTTCAAGCTGACCTTTAACACGGCGAACGGGCACCTGCGCCTTATTACGGTAGGCATAAGGTGTTTCCATACCTAGTGTTTCAGCGACTTCTACGTCCGAGATACCGGCTGTTTTATAGAGGTTATCGACGACTTGTTTACGCTTGAACTTAAGTTGCTCCTCGTAAGTCATATGTCCAAAATCAGCAATCCCTGAACGGAGATAGGTTGCATCAATGTCCTGATTGCGGTTTGATGAAAGGGTCACATACTCCTCAACCTTACCAAAGCCGATATTTTTCTTTAGCTTAAGCACACGCATCTTGATGACTTCATCTGGAAGGGCATTATCCACGAAAAAGACAAAGCCATCCACCTTGGCAACGCCTGCTCCTTCATGTGTCAAATCGACAATTTCAACTTCTACAATATCGTTTTTATTTAACATAATTCAACTTTCTTTACTTTTATGGGGCTTAAACGTACCTTCAAAAGCCTTTTACTCCTTTCCATTATAGCACATATAAATCAAATTTATGGCCAGCCATAAATAATATAGATTTTTCAGAAAAGTCATACAGTGCTATCATAGGTCCATGACAAAAAATTAAACGACTCAGCTACTTGCTAGATGTCGTTTCTATATAAAGGAGAATAATCATGCCAGATATTACCATTCATACAATCGAAACTGCACCAGAAGAAGTCAAAGACGTCCTTCAAACAGTCAAAGATGCCAATGGGGGATACATTCCAAATTTGATTGGTCTCCTTGCTAATGCGCCAACTGCGCTTGAAACTTACCGTACTGTAGGTGAAATCAACCGTCGCAATTCATTGACACCAACTGAACGAGAGGTTGTTCAAATTACAGCTGCTGTTACTAATGGCTGTGCCTTCTGTGTGGCAGGTCATACAGCCTTTTCAATCAAGCAAATCCAAATGACACCTCAACTTTTGGAAGCCCTTCGTAACCGTACACCAATCGAAGACGATCCAAAACTTGATACCCTTGCTAAATTCACTATTGCCGTGATCAATACCAAAGGTGCTGTTGGTGACGAAGCCTACAATGACTTCTTGGAAGCTGGTTATACTGCTCAAAATGCCCTTGACGTTATCTTGGGTGTCAGCCTTGCTAGCTTGTGTAACTACGCTAACAATCTCGCACAAACACCGATTAACCCTGAACTTCAAGAATTCGCTTAATTCAAAAACAAAGGATAAACTAGAGGAGGACCTAAGCCTATGTCACATTTTTCAAAAGAATTCCTTACTTGGTTGGATACCAACGCTGACCATATTGACCAAGAGTCTGGACCTATTGCGGACCAACTTCTTGAAAAAATTGCTGAAAACGACGTCTTTAAAATCGGCGTACCTGCTAAGTTTGATGGCCTAGGTGGTGGTCCTACTCAAGTTGTTGATGTGCTTGATGAATTGGCACAACACTCTTTGACAGCTTCCTTTATTTCTTGGGGGCACCGTACTTTCATCGAGTATATCCTTGCGAGTGACAATGCTTATCCTCGTGAAACATGGTTGAAAGAATTGTATACCGGTGAGCGTGCTGGTGGAACTGGCTTGTCAAATGCGGTCAAATTCTTGTCAGATATTGAAGAATTGAATGTTACCATCAGTCAAGAAGGTGATGACTACTATCTTGATGGTCGTTTGCCTTGGGTGACTAACCTACGTTCTGATAAATTCGCTGCTCTCTTTGCTGCTGACTTTAAAGATGGTAGCCAACCTTGGATTATCACTATTCCATCTGAAGCTGAGGGTCTCAGCCGTTCTGAAGATTTGGAATTTGTTTCCCTTCAAGGTGCAAACACTGCCTCTCTTACTTTCGATCACGTTAAGTTAGATCCTAATTGGATCCTTTCAAAAGAAGGTACGGACTATATTGCCAAAACACGTCCGAACTTCCTTGGTTTCCAATTTGGTCTTGCCTTTGGTTTGGCCAAACGTTCTCTTGATGAGGTTGAAGCTAGTCTAAACAGTAACCGTAGCGTTCTTCGTGAAGAATTTGAAGCTACACGTGGAAATCTTCTTGCTATCCAAGACAAACTCTTTGCAGGTCTTAATGATGCCGATTATTTCATTGACAAACCACGTGAACTTTTCCAATTGCGTATCGATATCGTCGACGTCGTAGCCAACAGCCTGCTCCTCGAACTTCAGGCTAGTGGTGGTCGTGGCTATTTGAAAGAATCAGAGTCAAGCTTTATCCGTCGTTGGAATGAAGGCGTCTTCCTTCCAATTGTATCTCCGAGTGCGGTGCAGCTTCGTCACATTCTTGCAGCTAGCTAGAAAGGCCGGTGGACCAATGATGGTATTTTTTAAGAAAATTCCCTTGGCCCTATCTAGTCTAGTTCTTGCCCTCTTTAGTTTATCCAATCAAATAAGCCACTTTGCCCTGATTGCTCAGGGCATTTGGTTTCTAGCCAGTATCGGTTTTATACTTATACTAGGTCGCTTGATTCTTGGATTTGAACAAGTAAGGGAAGATTTGCGAAATCCAGTCATTGCTTCGGCCTTTGCTAGTTTCTTTATGGCTGCCTTTCTATTTGCCAGCCGCCTCCCACTAGCTCAAACAGGATTGAGTGTGACTTGGCTTGGACTCCTTGGACTTTATATTGCCTATATTATTTTTTTCAGTCTGCGTTTTTTACGCCCATTTTCTTTGAATCAAGTCTATCCAAGCTGGTTCGTGGTCTACGTTGGCCCTGCTATCAGTCTTGTGACAGTACCGGCTAGTGTTCCTACTAGCATCAAGGGACTTATTCTGGGAGTAACGGGATTAGCGACTCTGTCCCTCTTTCCACTTGTTTTATGGAGAATGAGACAGATAGCCATCCCTCACCTATATCAGCCTATACTTGCCATTTTAGCAGCACCTCTGGCCCTTCTCATTACCAGCTCAATCAAGAGTAATCAAAGACCTGCAACTATCATTTTACTTGCCCTACTTTTATTCTCACAAGCATTCTTTTTCTATGCTCTTAATCTCTTTGTAAAACTGGTTAGAAAAGGCTTTATGCCACTTTTTGCAGCTTTTAGCTTTCCCTTGGTCAATAGTGTCAATGCTTTTAAGGCAGCTACCACCAGTCTGGGTTTAGTCAATCCAGCTACCCAATTGATTTATAAGGTAGAGTTCGTCATTATTCTCGTTATCATGACCTATTTGCTCTATCATTTTCTAAAACTCTTATACATGGCGCTTATACAAGCTCTTAATACCAAAAAAGAAGCAGGTTCAGTGTGAACCTGCTTCTTTTCTTATCTAAATCCTAGTTCTTTTAATTTTGCCTGATAAGTGTCAAAATCAATTTCAATCCCTTGACCGCCATACAAATCATAGCTATCAATCCAATCACCATCCGAAGGAATGGTTTGCGAATTGATCCCTTTTTTGAAACTACCGGCATTTGAAAGTCCCAAGTCCAACATGTCTGTCATACTCATATTGGTTGAGGTCAGTGAGTAGACCTTCCCCAAAGCCTCAGGCCCTTTGAAGAGGCTAAGTGGATTCTTAAGCTGTTTCATGACAGCCTGCATCACTTGTTGCTGGCGCTTGGTACGGCCATAATCTCCCTCGTCATCCTTACGGAAACGGGCATAATTCAGAAGGGTGCGGCCATCCATATCTTGTTTACCAACTTTAATGGTTTGATTTGGCACGTGACCGTTCTTGTCCATCTTCAAATCATCTGGGACTTGAACCGAAGACACTTTTTTACCATCAATGGTCGCAAACTTCGCATTGATTTCTACACCATTTGGGAAGAGGGTATCAACCCCTGTCGCAAAGGTTTCAAAGTCAACCATGGCATAGTACTTGATATCAATATCAAAGTTTCGTTTGAGCGTCTCACGCATGAGCTCTGCTCCTTGATGATTATTTTGCTCACCAATATTGAAAGCCGTATTGAGTTTCAAGTCCTGAGAATAGTCGGTTTCTGAAGCCCCCTTGATATTGACTAAGGTGTCTCGCATAAAGCTAACCATCTTAACCTTACCTTCTTTATTGCCCACATTGACCACCATAATGGAATCTGTTCTGGCATCGGTAGATTCTTGGCTAACGCGTTGGTCAGAACCTAGAATAAGGATATTAACCCCATCCTTAGTATCCTTGCCATTAAAGGTCTCAACTATGGCAGGCTGGTATGATTTACCATTATTACCCGCAGCAGAAAGGTCTGTTCCCTTGTAAAATTGATAGGCCATGGCTATCACTAAGAACACAACTCCAAGACTCAAGCAACTAAGCACCAGCTTAACAACTTTCTTGAGCCTTCTCTTTTTCTTTGGTCGCTTCTTCTTGTCTACTTGCGACTTGGACCTTGGAGCCGACGTTGCTGAAGGAGTTGCTTGCCTTTGAACCTTTTTACGTTTAGGTTTACTTTGAGCGACTTCCTCCCGATAGACGGGCAAACCTTCCTCAGTTAGCTGATTGACAGACTCATAATCACGTTCTTGATAGTAGTCAGAACGATTGTCATAAGGCTGGCGCCATGCTGCTTGATAGTTCTCTATTTGCGCTTGATACCGCCGCTCAGCTTCATAGGCATCCAACTTTCCTTGAAGATAATTGAATTCTGAGGCCTGCTGTCCATTCAGGTGAGCAAGATTTTTTAAAAGATAGCTGTAACGTAACCGTTCATGATGCGTAAACGGTCCATTGTTAGATTTGGTCATAAGATTTCCCTTTAAATTTCATAGACTTGGTAAGCACCCAAGATTTTATATCCAATTCCAACTGCAGTCAGCTCTTCAAGAGCGAACTGAGCCAACTTTTCCTTTGTATAATCACAATCAATAATAAAGAAATACTCGCCAAGTACCGTCTTCAAAGGACGACTTTCTATCTTGGTCAAGTCAATGCCTCGCCAGGCAAAGGTCGATAAGGCCTTGTAAAGTGCCCCTGGCATATTGTCAGGCAGGGTCAAGGCCAGCGTTAATTTGCAGTCAATCGGATTGAGCGGAATCTCAGGAACGGTGTTCCCCAACACCCAAAAGCGGGTATAATTCTTTTCAATCTCCTGAATATCCTTAGCCAAGATTTGAAGACCGTATTCCTTAGCAGCTGCATGCGGAGCGATAGCCGCATATGGCTGATCTGGATTATCAGCGACAAAACGCGCCGCAAAGGCTGTACTTGCTGTTGTCTCAATCTTAGCATGTGGAAAATGCTGTTTAATATACTTTTTCCCTTGGGCAATGGCCTGTGGGTGTGAGAAGATTTTCTCAATTTTCTCATGATGTTTAGTCGCCATCAACTGCTGTTTGATAGGCTGAACAATCTCTGCCACAGCACGAATATCGGCCTGATGGAAGAGATAGTCTAAACTCTCATGAACAGAGCCCTCGATGGAATTTTCCACCGGAATGACCGCATAATCCACACGTCCCTCTTCATAAGACTTGATAACCTCGGTAATGGTACCTAGAGAAACCAATTCTGCCTCAGGAAAAGCCTTTAAGGCTGCATTATGCGTAAACGACCCACTTGGGCCCAAATAACCTACATACATTTGATAAACCTTGCTACTTCTTCTGGCGTTCGGTTATCAACTGTGACAACCAAATCTGCTAAATCTTGATAGAGTGCCATTCGACCGTCGTAAATAGCCTTAAAATCCTCTTTTGAATGATTGAGAAAGAGGGGGCGTTGATTTTTGGTATCCTTTTCAATGCGATCATAAACCACATCGAAAGAAGCATGGAGCCAAACGTTATGTTTCCGATTCTTCATCAAGAGCTGACGATTACGCTCTGTTACAACGACACCACCTCCAGTAGAGATGATGACATCATCTCCCTCTTGGAGAAGTTCTTCCAAAGTCTCAGACTCAATCTGACGAAAGGCTGCTTCACCTTCTTTTGCAAAAAAATCAGCAATGGACATGCCGATTTTCTCCTCGATGACCTGATCCATATCCACGAAACGACCATCCAGGTATGGGGCGACGGAACTCTTACCAACTCCCATAAAGCCCAATAAAACTTTAGCCATTGAGCAATCCTTCCAAGTCACTAAAGAAGCTTGGGTAACTTGTATTGATAGCTTCCGCACGTTGCAAGTCAACCTCACCGTCTTGAACCAAGAGGGCAGCAATAGCTGTCATCATACCAATACGGTGGTCTCCAAAGGTATTGACCTCTGCCCCATGAAGAGCCGTCTTACCAGTGATAATCATACCATCCTCAGTTGGTACAATATCAGCCCCCATAGCATTCAAGGCATCTGCCACCACCTGAATACGATCGGTCTCTTTGACCTTGAGTTCTTCAGCATCACGAATCACTGTCTTACCTTGGGCTTGTGTCGCCAAGAGTGTAATAATCGGAAGTTCATCAATCAAACGTGGAATGATATCTCCACCAATTTCAGTTCCTTTAAGTTCTGAAGTTTCAACCGTAATAGTCGCAGATTTGGCAACCTGGTCAATATCTGAAAGGGTAATTTTACCACCCATATCTTTGATCACATCAATGATACCCGTACGTGTCTCGTTGATGCCGACATTTTCCAAGACAATCTTAGAGTTAGGTACCACGAGTCCCGCTACCAACCAAAAGGCAGCTGAAGAAATGTCACCTGGAACCACTACTTCTTGAGCAGTAAAGCTTTGGCCACCAGAAATACGAATTTCCTTACCATCTACTTGAAGCTGACCGCCAAACTGCTGAATCATATCTTCCGTATGATTACGTGTTTTTTCCTTTTCAATGATGACAGATTCGCCATCAGCTTGAAGCGCTGCAAAAATAAGAGCAGACTTTACCTGAGCAGAGGCCACAGGCAATTGGTAATGAATAGGTTTAAGGGACTTGCTACCGTGCATTTTCAATGGTGGCAAATCACGGTCTGTTTGACCTGAAACCTCTACACCCATCTGACGCAAGGGAATGGTCACACGGTCCATCGGACGTTTTGAAAGGGAATCATCTCCAAACATTTCCACATCAAAATCTTGACCTGCAAGCACACCTGAAATCAAGCGAATCGATGTTCCAGAGTTACCCATGTCCAATTTGTTTTGAGGAGCCTTGAGACCATCAAAACCAACACCGTGAATGCGAACCACATCACCATCATCCTCGATAGTCACACCCAGATCACGAAAGACCTGCATGGTTGAGAGGACATCCTCACCTCGTAAAATATCACGAACAGTTGTCACACCTTTGGCAAGACTTCCGAACATAATCGAACGGTGACTGATTGACTTGTCACCAGGGATACGCAAGCTGCCATGAAGACCTTGTGCCTTGGTTTCTAGTTTCATAGGTTACTCCTGAAAAATTTATAGTTGCTCTCATTATACCATAATTAAAAGCCTAACCATAGACTGAATTGTCAAAATATTCACTCTCTAGTATTAGTATACTTTTCTCTTAGCAAGGCAACTGCCTCTTGAACACGGTTCCGAATTAAGTTAGCAGACTCCTCCAAGAGACGATCTTCCTCAGCCGACAAAGACAAGTGAACAGGTGCAACCACCCCTTGACGTCCTAAAATAACTGGATAGCCAAGGTAGGTCTGATAAGTTGCTTGATAGCTCGATACCGCCACTTCTTCTTGAGCATCAGAAAGGATAATAGATACCAAACGAAGAGCAGCACTGGCAATGCCGTATGAAGTATAGCCCTTACCATAAAAGACCTTGTGGCCACCCTTCATAGAAGCCATAAAAAGATTTTGACGCTCTTCTTCACTGGTCAATGCTGTAATATCTTGACCTTTGACCTTGACTTGACTCCAGGCTGTAAATTGGGAATTCCCATGTTCGCCAAGATTGTAGCCGGATACTGATTTTGGATTGACTGATAAATCATCTCCTACCGCTGCCTTCATTCTAGCTGTATCGAGTAGAGTCCCTGTCCCAATCACACGTTCTCTTGGCCAACCTGTGAACTCTTGATAGAGGGCTGATACAGCATCTACAGGGTTTGAGATAACCAAGAGTATGCCTTTAAAATCCAATTTTTTGAGTTCCTGAGAAACCTGATAAACAGTTTCTCGGGTAAATGGAAATTCAGCAAAACGGTCCTCACCGGCATTATGCTGTAACTGAATATTTCCAAGGGATGAAATAATCACATCAGCATCTTCAAGTGCTGCATAATCATTAACCACGATGTTGGCATAGCTAGGCAGATTGGCCATAGCATCTTTAAAATCCTGGGCATCCGCCTCAGCCTTTTTCTCATTGATATCTATAAAGACATAACTATCAGCCAAACCTTGAGCAATAGCTCCATGAGCTACCGCAGCTCCAACATTTCCCATACCAATAATTCCAATTTTACGAGCCATCATTTTCCTCCTTAATATTTGATCTTCATTCTTAGAGAATCTCTTTTGAATGCAGAAAAGGGCCTGTCAACTGACACACCCTCTCTGATTAACTATTCAATTCTTGCAAAGGTTTGAAGATGATACGTTCAATATCATTCAAATAAACAGACAAACCTTGTTGTGCAGCCAAGTATTCTTTCAAAAGTGCATTAGCTTCTACCTTTTGACCCAATTCTTGAACAGCTGCTTGTTCTTCTGCAGTTGGCATTGTGCCAGCTTGCATTTTAGCATAGAAATCCTCTTGGAAATCAGTAAACTCTTTGAAAAGAGCGCTAGCCTCAGCATCAGCTGCAATCGCTTCTTTTTTCTCTACCAAAGTTTTGTACTCAGGAAGGGCACGAATGCCACGTTCCAACTCATTTGCTAAATCATAAATATTTGTCATTTTATTCTCCTAGGCGATCACCACATGATAATCCGTATTGGCTTCAATAACAGTCTTAGCATGTGTGCGATCTTTTTCATTTTTAAAAGTAATTTGTAGGATACCGTGAATATCCTCACGATTTTCCTCATTAATACGAAGGTTAACCAAAGACGTTCCTCGCAGCAATTCCATAATGCTAAGGATAACGTCTTCTCGGTCAGGCACATCCACAAAAATATCGAAGGCACTTTCCACGCCACCTTTTTTGTGGATCTCCATCTCTTTACGTTTCTTACGACCGTTGTCAAAGAACTCCCAAATGGCATTCTCATCTTCAGCCTTAATCAAGTCGGCCACATGGTCCAAACGTTTTTTGAAATCTTCAATACGATCCAAAACAGCTGGCCCATTGGTCATGAGAATGGAAGCCCACATGCCAGGTTCACTTTCTGCAATACGGGTCATATCTCGGAAACCCCCAGCCGCAAAGTGATTGGTCATCTCGTGAGCCTGAGCATAATCAGCTGCCTGCTCCATAAGTCCAGAAGCCAAAAGATGTGGAAAATGACTGATTTGACTGGTTACACGGTCATGTTCAGCCGCATCAAGCTCCACAAATCGTGACTTAAGCCCTGACAAGATGTCCTTAAGTTCAGGGATAGTTGTCTCTCTTGTTAGACTCGTCGGTGTGAAAATATAATAAGCATTTTCGAAAAGTGTCACGTCAGCTGCAATAGCCCCTGATTTATGGGAACCGGCCATAGGGTGAGAACCTACAAACTGAACATTTTTACCTGTTAGGTAACGTTCAGCTGCCTCAACGATATCCAACTTAGTAGACCCTGCTTCTGTGATGATGACATCATCTTTGAGCTCCAAGTCAGCCAACTCCTTCAAGTAGGCCACGGTTTGCTTAATTGGCACTGCAAGGATAATAACATCCGCGAAGGGAGCAAATTCTTTGAAATCACTTGTCGCACGGTCAACGATGCCACGCTCAAGTGCAATATTTCGAGAATAGTCAGAGCGATTATATCCAAGAATCTCATAATCAGGATGGTCCCTTTTAATC
The DNA here is from genome assembly GCF_001812625.1 of Streptococcus sp. HMSC064H09. Classification (NCBI taxonomy): domain Bacteria; kingdom Bacillati; phylum Bacillota; class Bacilli; order Lactobacillales; family Streptococcaceae; genus Streptococcus; species Streptococcus sp. HMSC064H09. The sequence continues at coordinate 7,442 of NZ_KV809570.1, read as the reverse complement.
CCTAAGGCCAAGGAGCCACCAATCAAGCCCAATCCTGCGATATAAATAGTTTTCTTACTCATTACTACTCCCATCTATTGTCTGATGCTGCTTAAAAGTTTTTCACATAGTCACGGTGACGTGCTACCGCTTCTTTCAATTCTTCCATGTTGTCAGAAGAAAATTTGTCCAAGATTTCATTGGCTACAACTGTAGCAACTACGGATTCCATAACGACACCCGCTGCAGGCAAGGCCGTTGGATCTGAACGCTCAACTGTTGCCTTGTAAGGTTCGTGTGTTTCGATATCTACTGACATCAATGGCTTGTAAAGGGTTGGAATAGGTTTCATAACCCCACGGACCACAATCGGTTGCCCGTTGGTCATACCACCTTCAAAACCACCAAGGTTGTTAGTGCGACGCGTATAGCCATCCTCTTCATTCCAGAGAATCTCGTCCATTACTTGAGAGCCCTTGAGGTAGCCATCCTTGAAACCAAGACCAAATTCTACACCCTTGAAGGCATTGATAGATACAATTGCTTGAGCAATCTTGGCATCAAGTTTGGTATCCCATTGGACATAAGAACCAAGGCCAACAGGGACGCCGCCAACAACAGTTTCAACGACACCACCGATTGTGTCTCCCTCTTTTTTGATTTGGTCAATGTAATCTTTTATTTCTTGTTCACGTTCTTGGTTAACAACTGAAATCTCTGATTGTTGAGCCAATTCCTTGATTTGAGCGACTGTCAAATTCTCTGGCACATCAATTTCCTTACCACCAAAGACAACGACATGGTTGGCAATTTCAATATCAAGCTCAGCCAAGATACGTTTAGCGACAGCACCTACTGCCACACGCATAGTTGTTTCACGCGCACTAGAACGTTCCAAAGAATTACGCAAATCATCGAAACGGTACTTCATTCCACCAACCAAGTCAGCATGTCCTGGACGTGGGTGAGTGATTTTACGTTTGGTTTTCAAACGATCCTCAATATCTTCCACAGCCATGATGTCCAACCATTTTTGATGATCCTTATTGATGACATGAAGGGTGATTGGAGCCCCTGTTGTTTTCCCATGACGAACACCAGAAGTGATTTCAACCTTATCAGACTCAATTTTCATACGGCCACCACGACCATAGCCACCTTGGCGACGTTTCAAATCGCCATTGATATCTTCAGCCGTCAAGGGAAGACCTGCTGGAACACCTTCGATAATTGCTGTTAAACGTGGGCCGTGAGACTCACCTGCTGTTAAATATCTCATTTATTTCTCCAAGTACTCTTTCATTTCAACTAAAGGAATTTGATTGATAGCTGCCTTACCAATCTCTGGAACGATAACTGTCTTAATGCTATTACCACGGGCTTTTTTGTCATGTGTGAGGGCTGTGTAAAGCTCCTCAACACGCCATGGCTCATAGTCCACTGGCAAGCCAAACTTAACACACATCTCAGCAATTTGACGTGTGATTCCCTTAGGCATCAGACCTTTTTCCTCAGCAACTCGTGAAATCTGAACCATTCCGATAGCCACCGCTTCACCGTGCATGACTTTACCGTAACCAGCTGTTTGTTCAACGGCATGCCCAATCGTATGACCAAAGTTTAGATACATACGAACGCCACCTTCAAACTCGTCTTCAACCACTACTTTACGCTTAACATTACATGAACGATAAATGATGGTTTCAGAGTTTTCTAGGATACTGTGAACTGAACCATCAATGCTTTCAAGCAAGTACCAAAGCTCAGGATCGTCAATTAAACCGTATTTGACAACCTCACCCATACCTTCAATCAATTCACGTTTACCAAGTGTCTCAAGAACATTAGGGTCAATCAAAACCCCATCAGGCTGAGCAAAAGTTCCCACGATATTTTTAGCAAATGGTGTGTTCACACCTGTCTTACCACCAATAGATGAATCCACCTGGGCAGTTAGACTAGTTGGAACCTGAACGAAGTGAATCCCACGCATATAGGTCGAAGCGACAAAGCCTGCCAAATCACCAACAACGCCACCACCAAGAGCAAGAATCCCATCACTACGAGTCATGCCATTCTTAATCAAAAACTCATAAGCCTTATTAACAGTTTTAAGATTTTTACTTGCTTCACCTTCTAAGAAATCAAAAACGACTACCTCAAAACCTTCGTGCTCCAAGCTAAGCTTAACTTTTTCTGCATATAGAGCTCCCACATGATTGTCCGTGATAAGTGCAATCTTTTGTGGTTCCCAAAGTGACTTCACCCATTGACCGACGGTCTTAAGGGCTCCTTTTTCAATAATAATGTCATAAGGGTTATGCGTTAAATTTACCTCTAGTTTCATAGTCGTCCCCTCCTAGCTATTGTAAATATTTTCTAATTCCTGCCAAATGGCGTCTGTTGGCATGTCCTTGCCGGTCCACAATTTAAAGGCACCTGCCGCTTGATGAAGCAACATGCCAAGTCCATTCACAGCCTCGATTCCCTGTTTCCTAGCCAAGGCCAAGAAAGGTGTTTCAAAAGGCTGATAAATGATATCAGCAACTAAGAGTCCCTTAGGAAATTTTGTGTCTGTAGGAATGGGCAAGGATTCGCCATCCATCCCAACACTCGTCGCATTCACCAATAAATCAGCCTGGCCTAGTTCCTCTTGAAAATACTCAAGATCATTTAAAGCATGAAACTCCAAGTGGCAAGTTGCCTGTTCAAGTAAGGACTTAAAACTTTCTTTTGCCTTATCCAATGACTGAGGGCGAACATAGACACTGACTTTTTTTGCACCATCAAGAACTGCCTGCGTCACAATAGCTTTAGCGGCACCACCAGCACCCAAAATCATCAGATGAGCGTCTCTAGGGCTAAAGTCCTTTAGACTAGCAAAGAAGCCAAAACCGTCCGTATTATGACCAATCAAATGACCATCACGATTAACAACTGTATTGACGGCACCAATCAGTTGAGCTGCAGGACTAATTTCATCCAAAAAAGGAATGACTGCTTCCTTATATGGCATCGACAAGTTGATACCGAACATGTTGTAACGTCTAATATCTTCAACTGTCTCGGCTAGGTCTGACTCTGGAATCTCCCAGGCCACATAAACACCATTAACCCGTGTCTTTTCGAAGGCCGAATTATGAATGAATGGTGAAATGGAATGCTTGATAGGATTGGCAACAACAGCCGCTAGGCGTGTGTGTCCATCAATCTGCATCCAAAACCTCCCTGATTCTACGCATATCTGCAAGACCAACTTGTCCCGGAGCACTAGCATTGTCAAGACTAGCAAAGGTCCATGATGACCCCACCAAATCTCCCGCAAAACGTGACAAACGACCTAGTTTCCCCATTGACATGGTTACAAACTCTTGCTCACGATTAAAGGCTTTAAAGCCACGTGTGAAGTTCATAAGGTCAAGAACATCCTGCTCATGCTTAGGCATAACCGCCACCTTAACCACCCTTGGCGTTAGGTTTGTCATTTCTGACAAAAGCTCCATGAGGTTTTCAGGTGTCTCCTCAAAGTTATGATAAGACAAAACCAAGTTTGAAAAATCCAGCATTTGGTCAAAGACAGCCTTACGAGTGAAATACTCAAAATCAATATAATCTGGCGAATAGATAGCAGCTACATCCTTAATTAGTGCGATGTATTCCGCATCCGTTAACTCAAGCTTGCCACCCTCACGCGTCGTACGGATGGTAAAGACAATCTCAAAGCCTGCGAATTTCTCGAAAATAGCCGGAGCAACCGTTAAGATACTATCCTTATCTAAAAAATCTGCACGCCATTCTATAATGTCTGCCCCCTCAAAACGAGACAGTTCAAGCTCTTGTGCCTCCTCTAAACTAGTTGGCATAATCGGAACTACAATTTTCATTTATTTACCTTTATTGTGTATACTTTCAAATAATTTGATGTTGGATCATTAGGATTGACGGTAAAATCCGCTGGTAATTGTTGCAGGTTAACGAAGTCCGCTGAAACATCTCCCAAGCCCTTACGGAGTTGTTTTTTAAACTGTTGCACGGTCATATTAGCAGCATTGGTACTTGCGATGATTGTCCCATGCTCTGATAAAATATCAAGACTCTGTGCAATTAACTTGTGGTAATCCTTATTTGCTGAGAAAGTGCGTTTCTTATTTCGAGCAAAGCTTGGCGGATCGATGACGATAAGGTCATAAGATAAGCCTTTTTTCTTTGCATATTTGAAATAATCGAAGACATCCATCACGACCAAGCGATGATTGTCCATACTGAAACCATTAGCTTCAAAATGAGCCGTCGATAATTCACGTGAACGCTTAGCCAAATCAACTGATGTCGTTTCAACCGCTCCACCCATAGCCGCAGCAACTGAAAAAGCTGCCGTATAGGAGAACATATTCAAAACTGATTTACCCAAAGCTAGGCCATTAACTAAACCATCACGCACTTCATGCTGATCAAGGAAAATTCCCGTCATTAGCCCATCATTGAGGAAAACTTCATAAGAGACCCCATTTTCTAAAATGGTGAAGGTATCAGCCGCCTCCTGCCCAAAAAGATGGTCTGATTCGAAATCAAGACCCTTGAAGCGGATTTTCTCATAGCCTCCCAAGACCTCAGGAAAGACCGTTTGGAAAGCCTCTACAATAACATCCTTCAAGGAATAAACAAAGGCATTGTACCATGAAAAGAGGGCATAATCCCCATATAAATCAATTGTGAGTCCACCAAAATCGTCACCATCTTGGTTGAAAAGACGAAAAGCTGTCGTCAACTCATTATCATAATAGGATTGACGTTTGGCCTTAGCCCTTTCAAAAAGTCCTTGAAAATAAGTCACTGTCAATTTTTCTTTATTAGGGGACAGAAACCATCCTATCCCCTTATTTTGACTTGACAAATAGCCCGTTCCTAAAAAATCTTTGGACTGGCTATAAAGGTAAACCAACTGATTATTTTCAGTTATATTTGGAAAATCTTCCGCTAAAAGAAGCTGTTTTCCTTGTTTGATTTTTTTCTCCGCAAAGGGACTTACCGTCAATATACTCATGTTACTATTATACCAAAAAAATGCTATTATTTCTGTTTCGTAACTAGATTTTATCAATTATATGTCAAGGAATATCACACTCAATGGCAGTAAATTTTTGAGAGTCATTATCTTATTTGGTATAATGATTAAGATAATATAGAATCAAAGGAAGTATTACTTTGAAAAAAATTACTGAAGCCTTTTGGAAAGGAGTTTCATCAAGACTTGGATTTATCCTCTTGTTACTCTTCTTTTACTGGCTAAAAACCATATTCGCTTATTACGTCAACATTAATCTTGAGTTGGAAAGCAGATATCAGGTTATGCTTTCGCTGATTAACCCTATTCCACTAGGATTAATGCTTCTAGGTTTAGGACTATACTTCAAGAAACGACGTTTCTTTTATAGCATTACCATTGCTATCTATGTCATCCTTAACCTCTTACTTATCGCTAATGTGATTTACTTTGGAGAGTTTACAGACTTCATCACTGTAAATACCATTCTAGCAAGTTCTAGTTCAGCAGCAGGACTAGGAGACTCCGCCAAGAACCTTCTTGAGCCAAGCTATCTCTTCTACCTGATTGATGTACCTTTCTTCATCTATGCTAGTTTCAGGAAGAAGCTTAAGATGGACAGCAAGCCATTTAACAAACGAGCTAGTTTTGCCGTCACTGCACTGTCGACACTCCTTCTCTCAGTTAACCTCTTCTTAGCGGAAGTTAACCGTGGCGAGTTGTTGACACGTGGTTTCTCAAATAACTATATTGTTCGTGCTATGGGGATTCCCTTCTTCACAGCCTATTCTGGTAACTTAACTTATCAGGCCTCACAGGCTCGTTCATCTGCAACAGCTGAGGATATGAAAAAGGTTGAAGCTTACGTTAAAGAGCACTATGCAGCACCTGATCCTAAGTATTATGGAATTGCTAAAGGAAGAAACGTCATCGTTATTCACCTGGAAAGCTTCCAACAGTTCCTCATTGATTACAAGCTCAAAGTAGACGGTCAAGACTATGAGGTTACACCATTCATCAATTCCATTTACCACTCAAACGAAACCCTAGCCTTTTCAAACTTCTTCCACCAAGTTAAATCAGGGAAAACTTCTGATGCTGAAACCTTGATGGAAACGTCTCTCTTTGGACTAAGCACAGGCTCATACATGGTAAACTATGGTGGTACCAATACAGCCTATGCTGCACCATCTATCCTAGCTCAAACAGGTGGCTATACGTCAGCTGTTTTCCACGGAAACACTGGATCCTTCTGGAATCGTAATAACACCTATAAACAATGGGGGTATAATTACTTCTTTGACTCATCAGCCTTCACTGAAAAAACTGATGAAAACTCATTCCAGTATGGTCTAAATGACAAGTACATGTTCCCAGATTCCATCAAATATCTGGAACAAATGCAACAACCTTTCTACGTTAAATACCTTACAGTATCTAACCACTACCCATACACTTCACTCTCAGGCGATGAAAAGGAACAAGGTTTCCCACTCGCTGAAACAAAAGATGAGACAGTCAACGGATATTTTGCAACAGCTAACTATCTTGACTCAGCAATCAAAGACTTCTTTGATTACCTTAAGGAAACCGGTCTTTACGACAACTCGATTATTGTCATGTACGGTGACCACTATGGTATCTCTGATACACGAAGCAGCAATCTTGCTGAACTTCTCGGTAAGAACCCTGAAACTTGGTCAAACTATGATAAGGCCATGCTTCAACGTGTTCCTTACATGATTCATATTCCAGGATATACTGGTGGTGGCATCTCTAACACCTTTGGCGGTGAGGTCGATGCCCTTCCAACTCTCCTTCACATTCTTGGTGTTGACACTAGCTCTTATATCCAGATGGGACAAGACCTCCTATCTCCTGATAATAAGCAAACCGTCGCATTTAGGACCTCAGGTCAATATGTTACTCCTCAATACACCAGCTACTCTGGTCGACTTTATAACACTCAAACAGGGGAAGAAATTACCAACCCTGATGAGACAACTAAAAAAGATAACGAAGCCATTCGTAAGGCAGTAGCAACTCAGCTTTCGATGAGTGACGCTGTTCAAACAGGTGACCTTCTTCGTTTCTATACGCCAAACGGTTTGAAGCATGTTGATTCTAGCAAGATTTCCTACACTAAACAGATGGATCAACTAAAAGAAATCAATAAAAAGCTGAAAGATAAATCAACCAGCCTCTACAAACAAAAAGGCAATAAATCAACAGCTAATCTATTCAAGACCCCATCTTACAAGGAACTACATCCTGCAGAATCTGAATCAAGCTCAAGTTCAAGTGAATCAGAGCCAAGTAGCTCTTCAACGGAACAACAATAAACCTTAAAAGCAGTCCTGTTTGGACTGCCTTTTTAGATTAAACAGGCTCTTTGTCAACTGTAGTGGGTGACGAAAAG
>NZ_KV809569.1:60358-85641 GCF_001812625.1 Streptococcus sp. HMSC064H09 | reverse complement strand
AATTAAATGTCTAACTTTTTGGGGTCAGTACATTTACTGATCCATAAGAGGAGTTTTTATTATAGTCTTAACGTACTGATGGTAGCAAGATCTTTGGTAACAATAGCGGTATCAAATCTCACCTCAAATAGAATCAGCGATTCTCCTGCGTAATCTATCGTCTTTTTATAATCTGGAACCTTTGCAATGAAATGTTCTGCCATATCAACTACCGTTTTCGAACTTCTTTTTGCGAGACCTTTGGCTTTGACATGCTGGTTTCCAGTGTGAGGAATAGTGGTAAAAGCGATAGAAGGATTTTCTTCTATTTCCTTAACTTTGTCATTATCTTTAAAGGACGAAAAATAAAGAATGTTTTCACAAGGATCAAAATAGAAATTTACGATTCTCACATTAGGAACGTTATTCACAGAAGTTGCCAAGGCCATTTCTGTTTGTTCCACCATTATTCTCAAAAATTCTGTTTTCGTGTTCATTTTCAAAGCCTCATTTCCTTAGATTAATTATATCTGAAAGACTCTAAAATGTCAGTCGAGAAAATGAAAGCAAAGTGTTTCTTTAAGCTTAAAACTGATTGAAAGCAAGTCATATCTATAGTACAATGAAAATATAAATGTTTGAAAAATTAATTTAGAAAGGAAAACAGAATGCACGAAACACATTCTCTCCGTGAGCGATTTCTTGTTTTCTTCAAGATTTTTGTGCCCATACTGATCTATCAGTTTGCCAACTTTTCAGCAGCTTTTGTGGACACTACCATGACTGGTCAATACGATGCCCTACACTTGGCGGGGGTAGCCATGGCAACGAGTTTATGGAGTCCTTTTTTCACCTTCTTAACAGGTATCGTATCTGCCCTAGTTCCTATTATCGGACACCATCTAGGGGCAGGTCGCAAGGACCGAGTGGCACCTGATTTCTATCAATTTCTTTATATGGCTTTGGGTCTATCACTGATCCTCTTTGCCCTCGTTTTTCTAGGGGCACCCTTGGTTTTGAATCATTTAGGTTTGGAGCCTTTGGTCAGAAAGGTTGCCCTTGGTTATTTACGCTTTTTGAGTCTTGGGATTATTCCCCTTCTACTCTTTAGCGTGGTTCGCTCCTTCCTTGATGCCCTTGGCCTCACGCGCCTTTCCATGTATCTCATGCTTTTGCTCCTACCTCTCAATGGTTTCTTCAATTTCCTCCTCATCTATGGCATTGCTGGTCTACCAGAGTTAGGTGGAGCCGGGGCAGGTCTGGGAACTTCAATGGCTTATTGGGCCCTTCTCCTTATTTCCATCTCGGTTATCAGAAAGCATAAAAAGATTAAGCCCTACCACATTGAAAAGGTTCAACCCCTTGATAAAGCAGCTCTGCTTGACGCCCTTAAACTAGGTCTCCCTATTGGTGGGACCGTCTTTGCGGAAGTCGCAATCTTTTCTGGTGTTGGTTTGCTTATGTCTAAGTATCCGTCACTAGTGATTGCTAGTCACCAGGCGGCCATGAATTTCTCAAATCTCATGTACGCCTTCCCTCTCAGCATTTCCAGTGCCATGGCTATCATTATTTCCTACGAATTTGGGGCCAGACGCATGGATGCCGTCAAGAGCTACAGCAAGCTGGGACGGTTGACAGCCCTAGGATTTTCTATCTTTACCTTGATTTTCCTCTACTTCTTGCGTTATGATTTGGCTGAACTTTATGGGCATGAGCCTGACTTTTTGAAAATGACGGCCATTTTCATGACCTATAGCCTCTTCTTCCAAGTGGCAGATGTCTTTGCGGCTCCGCTTCAAGGAATCCTGCGTGGCTATAAAGATACCAAGGTACCTTTTTATCTCGGTGTCCTAACCTACTGGGGCATCACCCTCCCAGTAGGCTTCCTGCTTGAAAAAGTCACTGGGCTAGGTCCCTACAGTTACTGGATTGGCCTGATTGCCAGCCTTATCGTCAGTGGTCTCTGTTACCAATGGCGCTTAAATAGAATCGTCAAACGTTACGAATCACAATAGTGATATCCCTGAAGCAGTCTTGTCAGACTGCTTTTTCTATGCTCAAACCTCGATAATACAGAAAAAAACCTCCTGCATATTGAAAACAGATAGACTGTTATCAATACACAGAAAGCTTCTTTTGATGAGTGATTAATTATATTCAGATTTTCCTAACCTATTACCAAACTGGATGCATTAATGAAAACATAGATGTTTAATATTGAAAAAAGTATCACAGAGACCAGCTGGATCAACTAGGGCACCATAAATCATGACTAAACCACAGAGAGCTAGGAAATGATAAAAATAAACTACTTTCTCCCCTGTTTTAGGAAGTAAAAGAAAAGACCAGAACCACAAGACACAAATGGCTATTAATATGATTAGTTTATTCATCCATTCCATAATAATCTCCGTCACAAAGGTTTCGCACAATAAAATAGTCCTTAGGACTATCTGAATGTTATCATAAAATCTAACAAGTGCTGTCATTACTTCTTAAGGAAATATCTTAGTATCTCTTGCTAGTCTTGTTAAGGTAAGTTAAGACATATAAAATCATATTGGGAGGTTGGGGAGACTCATTATTACACAAAGTACAATAATGTTTACAGACGCCAAAACCAGCAAAAGCTAAGGAGAAGGACATATTGACACTTGTCAGATTTCTCACTATTATAGTGTACTATTTTTTTATTTGAAACATAAAACAATTTTGCCCAAATTGTTAAAAAATGTAATGAAAGGTCACTTTTTTATCCTGAATGGTTAGGTTACATATCATGTTAGGTTTAAAAGGCTTTCATCTTATTTACATCTTCTTCTGTCATGAAAAAAGAGGTTAGAACCAAGGGGAACCAACCTCTTTTTAGTAAGTAATATCATTCCTTCAGAATACCTAATCATTCCACTTGATCAAGCAAGTAAGCATAGCCCTCTTTTGCCATGTCAGCTTTAGGAACAAATCGCGTTGCTACACCATTGATACAGTAGCGTAAACCACCTCTATCACTTGGCCCATCTGGAAAGACATGACCTAGATGAGAATCACCCACACGACTACGTACCTCAATACGATCCATATTGTGAGAATGGTCTTCCTTGTAATTGGCTACCTCAGGACTAATAGGACGAGAGAAACTCGGCCAGCCACAGGCTGAATCAAACTTATCCTTGGATGAAAAGAGTGGCTCGCCAGTCACCACGTCAACGTAAATTCCAGGCTCAAACTGATTCCAAAGCGGACTCGTAAAGGCACGTTCCGTTCCATTTTCCTGGGTCACAGCATAGGCTTCTGGACTCAAGCTTTCCTTAAGCCCCTCCTGATTTGGCTTGTGATAAGCACTGGCATCAATGACTGGACTAGCTGCCTGATGGACATTGATATGACAGTAGCCATTAGGATTCTTCTTGAGATAATCTTGATGGTAATCCTCTGCAGGAATAAAGTGCTTCAGAGGCAACAATTCAACCGCCAAAGGCTGACCGTATTGCTCAGTCATTTCTTGGAAAACTTGCTCGATAATTGGCAAGTCATTTTCATCGGTATAGTAAACACCCGTACGGTACTGAGTTCCAACATCATTACCCTGTTTATTTTTGCTTAGAGGATTGATAATACGAAAGAAATGTAGCAAAATCTCTCGCAATGACACTTTGCTAGCATCATAGGTTACCTGAACAGTTTCAGCGTGGCCCGTCTGACCAATAAGTTCATAGCGAGTCGTCTCACTACGCCCATTAGCATAACCCGAAACCGCATCAAGCACACCAGGAACACGTGAAAAGTATTCCTCCACGCCCCAGAAACAGCCACCAGCAAGATAAATAGTATGATTATTAGGATTTGACATTTTTAACACTCCCTTCAATAGATACTTGCATCTCCACGCCTTAAGTGTAACGCTTTTCAGCAAATTTCGCACTTAAGGTGACTTGGAGAGACAAAAAAATCCCATCATATATTATGTGATAGGACCCAAATAGATGACTTTATTACCTTGATAACTCTACAAATAAACAGATTGACAGGTAATCAATACATCAGGTAACAATTGGACAACAATTCCTTCATCAGGATTTTCAGAATCATCAAATAGGAATGCTAGTTCTCCAGTTCTCTCGATATACAATTCACTTAAACTAAATCTCTGTTTACTTTCAATACCAAATTCAGCTATCAACAGGGCTTGAAGTTTTTCTAACTGTTTATCTTTTTCCTCTAGAAAGTGAGAATATACCGATTCTTGTTGTTCAGTAATACCATCATTTTCATAGTACGCAGAAAAATCTACAGGAACAATTTGAGATTGTGAAAACAAATTTACTTCAAGCTGAGTGTAATACCCAAAATCAAATTCTAATTCACCAAATTTTGACTCTATCATGATTCATTACCTTTCTTTTCATTTAATTCTTTACATTTAGCGATTCCACCTTTATGTGGAATTGCACCGTGGGCATCTATAGGTACCAGATCTAAGGTTTTCATGTCACTTCTTTCATGATAGGTAAGCCTATGTTCTTTTCTATAAGCTTTTGCCTCTTCGGGACTGACTCCCATTTTGATAGCTAATTGTAAATCACCTTGTTTAAAATTTTTATTCCTTTTTTCTGAAAAGTTTTTTATTTTAAAGCTTTCTTTAGCTATAGGTGTAAAATCTGGTTCAAAATTTTTAAAGGTAATTCCATCAATACCATATGGTTGAAATATTTCCTTAATCGTTTTCTGTTCTGGATTCGTTTGTGTATTCTGCGGAACATAGTTTGGATCAGGAATCCATTTCGAATTTCCAGGCTCACCAGTCCAGTTACCATTTGTGCTAGGAATAAATTGCTTTTCAATATTATTGTCATTTATTTTAAAAAGTGATTTTGTAAAACTTTTAATGTCTTGTCCAGACAACTTATCCTGTGGGAGAATACTCTTAAAATTATCGGCAGTATTTTTCACTGCTTCAAGAATTTTTCCTTCCATTAGTATACGCCCCCTTCTTTTGTTTGAACTTCAACAAAACGTTTAAATAGATTTTCGTAGGAAGAATCTCGAAACTGTTGTTCTTCAATTACCAATGCCAAGATGATATTAATGATTTCTTTAGAGTAAAATTCAATAGGTAGTTGGAAATTATGTACAACAGTATCAACCCAATCATGAATCTCGTCTTTATCCTTTGATTTTTCAATGGCTTGATTGGCATCTAGCAATTCATATACAAGTTCTCTAATACTCTTCAAATTAACGTCTCCACCAGCATCATTGACTTCCATAAGAAGCCGTTTAATTTTTGAGCTGATATTTGAATTTACAATCAATTCACTCACACTAGAATAATCTATATGATTACCTTCGGACATCCAATTTGTTATAAGATAATCTAAAATAACCGATTTGACATTATCGACTTTGAAGCTTTTAGGCGTAGCACTTCCTACAAACGTATTCTGAAATGTATTAGAATCATACTCAACTTTTTCAACCTTACATAAAACTGGTTGAATCCATTCATTTTGATAGACTGCTGCAACACCCTTTGGTAATTTGGCTAGTTCTATGATTTGGTCATCATTTAGATTAGCTGACTTCCCTACTAAATCACGATCTGAAAAATCAGGTAATCGCATGATAATCTTAGTATTGGTATTTCGGATAACTGACAAATCCATTAAACCTGGAGCTTGATCAGCAATAATAAATCCTTCTCCATATGTTCGCATTTCAGCAATGGCATTTGCCAACATCTCCACACTTTTACCTAAGAGATTAGCTGATTCAGCCATTTGTTCTGTTGATGTGCGTTTTAGGAGGTTATGAGCTTCTTCAAGCACAGTGATGTGTTTTAATTCGGCATTCATATCCCCGTTAGCCATGCGATACTCTTGCAGTTTCAAGACCAAAATACCCATTAGCAAAGATTTAGTCTCAGTGGAACCAACTCTACTGAGGTCAACAATGACATTTGAATCAAATAGATGCTCATTGGTGAGTTCATCATTTGAAAAGATAAGTCCATTAATACCGTTTGTCAGAGATTCGATTCGAGTTAGCAAGGCTCCCTTGTAAGCACCTTTATTCTCATCATCATATTCACTGGAATCAATAATCGTCTTAATATTATCTGCTATATCATTGAAATTTGGATAGAGTCTACCATAAGGATTGCTTGATTGAAGAAGATCCCATCCACAATCTTGATAAGATTGTTCTACAGCTTTTTTTAAAACAGCTGGCATAGCCGCATACATCGGCCAGCATACATTAAAAATTTCAACTAGTCTATCTAGATGCTCTAAAATATGAATTTCTTTAGGGAAACTAAACGGATTCAACCTCAGCAATGGTGTTAACTGAGGATTCGTTCCATAAACTGAAACATCGTCGTGGTTACCAAAGACATGCTTATATTCTCCTTTTGCAGGTTCAACAACTAGGAATTTCAAGTCATTCTTTCTGCCTTCGTTGAGAAGTTGATAAATCGTATTACTCTTACCAGATCCCGTACTCCCTGTCACAAAAACATGTGAAGCTAAAGAGTTTTGGCTCAGATTGACTGGTACATCTTCCTTATGATACATATGGAAAATATCACCTAAATGAAGCATCTTATCAGTAACAGATTCTTCATCAAATTTAGCAATATTTCGTCCGAACTCTGCACACTCTAAAATCGGTAGTCCTGGAATAGATTTTCTAGGGAAGTTCAATGAAAAGGCCAATTCTTGACCAGTAAGAGGTACTGTTGACGTCACAATAGATGGATAGACATTAAAGGTTGAATCAGCTAATAACAGATTAGGATTCAGTCCAAATAAGGGATGGCGTAATTCTCTTAGATAAGCAACTATTTCTTCTGCATCACCACTGCTCTCACCTAAATCTCCCCTCCATAAATTAACAGAAGACTGACTCATAAAGGACTCTTCTCCTTGGGTCAAAGCTAAGTAAGTATGAGCAACATTATTCGCAATATTTTGATCCTCACTGAGTACATAGGCAGCGAACTCCCACATGCCCATAGCCGTTCCTTTTTCAAAACGTTTCATCTGTTCTTCAAGGACCTTAAGGGCGTGAGAAATATTATGATTGGTAAAGGACTGGGTAATGCCCTCGTTCTTACCAACAGTAGCAGTCACATTTGAGGCACGCGCAAAATTAGCACCGATATTAGAACCTAAGTTAACACCACTTGAAGAGCCCAAGGTTTGACCAACTGTTTGAGATAAGGCACGACTAGCAGTTTTAGCAAGCGCACGGCTAACAGTTTTTGCAGTCGATTGACCAATAGTGTCTGAAGATGTAATTCCCTTAGTTAGTGCTTGGCTAAGACTAGTACTAACACCTAATGTCTGACTCACTCCAACTGTACTACTCTGACTAACTTGCGCCCCAGTCCCAGCTGCACCTACACTCACACTCGAACCTCCAGTTACACTAGAACTGACAGATGAAGTTGCACTCGATCCTATTGTTCCAGTCGTTGTTGATTGTTTATTTGTACCATCTGTATGAGATGTATTGGTACCATCAGTTTGTCCAGACGAATCCGTTTGAGATTCACCACTGGTTTGTGTGTCTCCAGCAGATTGGTTAACTGACTGATTCTTACCGTGTTGAATACCTGCACTAGCTCCTACATTAACACCAAAAGTAGCCATAGAGGTCGTTGCATCTGAAGCAGTGAAAGTATAGTTGGTTTGCCATTTTTCATATGGTGCTAAGGCTGAAAATAGCTCAGACAAACGCAACTTTCTATTTTCTATATCTTGGATAGGACTTGCTAAAAGAATTAAGGTATAGTTTTCGGATGGTTCTGACGGAATGATTCCATCAATCAATTTTTCAATGGTTTGGCTAATAAATTTTTCAGATTTGGCAGTTGGTAAATTTGACACCGTTGCCACCGAATAAGGCTTAGAGTTTGCTAGACAAGGAATCCTACCAATTCCCCTCTCATTTTGAACCATAGAGCCAGGAAAGTTACCTTTAATGGCTTCTAACAATCGCTTACGATAATTTTCGACATTGACATTATCAGAATCATTCTTAGTATTTACTACAGCCAGAAAAACTTCTGTATTAGTCTCAGTTCGATTGAAAACGAGAGCAATATTACAGTCTTCATTAGATAGCACCTCATAGACATTGACAAGCTTTTCTAAACTATTTTCTTTTTTGTCAACGACCCATTTTGTGATATTGAAATACCTGATATTATATGATTCCTGAAAGTCTGTACCAAATTCTACCTTATTTTCTATAGGAACATAGAGTTCTTTTATTTGTTCCAAATACGAATTAAAAATTTCTACTCCACATGAAGCTAATAAACGGTTCGTTAATTCCTCATCGCTAATATTAGGTTGATCTGCCAGATACTTCTCTCTTTGCTCCTCAACTTGTTTGAGTTGCTCAGGGCTCAAAGCTGAAAGTTTAGCAACTTTATCTGCGGCCTTAGCTCCTGCCTTATTAATAATGTTTTTTATTCCCATAAGATTCACCTACAAAAAAACTATTTCCAAGTAATCATTTGTTTAATCTGGTTAGTATAATTTTCAATTTGTTGCTGTTGCTCCTCTAAGCTTGCAACTTCATTTCTTGTTTTCTGAATTTTCGTATTCAAAGCACTTAATTCTGGACTAAATTCAATAATATTTTGAACAATTATACTTGTAAGATTTACTAGCCAAATTTTAAAAGCTTTCTCGTGTTCCGAACAAATACTTCCTGCAAATTCTGTCATCTTACATTTAAATAAATCATTATAGGTCTTCTTAAGGCCAGATGCGTTAACTTTACTTGATTTCAAAGTAAAGTCTCCCAATCTAAATACATAACTAAGTTCTTCTTTACTAAACTTTTCAAGATTTAATTGAGTAAAATCTATCTCTTCATAAGATAAAATCAATTGAGAAAGCTTTTGACGTTTTTCTGGTTCAAGTCCCAAATCACCTGAAATAATACGCTCAAAATGAGATTTTATCTCAGAAGCATGATTAGACCAAAAACTGCTAGACATACGTTCAAATTCAATCCTTGAAAAATAAAGTTCTTCTACAAAGTTATTTCTAAAATAGTCGACTGTTTGTGCAGAAGCTAGATTCTCTAAATTGATTTTCTTTGTCTTGTTCTCACGTGTAACACTGAGATAGTTACTAAACTCATTACTGATATTGCCTAATTTTAGATTACTAATATCTATTTGTTGATGCTCAGTTAAATTTAAAGTTGGATTTAATGAGAGTATCTCTTTGTGTATTTCATTATAACGGTCTAGAACATCCCCTTTTTCAATCTGTTTCATTAGACGCTCTTGGAAAATCTTCATTTCTTTTGGATACTTGATCAAAAGGTCATTTTTTTGGGATAATGAAGTGGATTTCAATCTTTCAACAATGACAGATTTTTGGTCATCAAGATTAGCCTCTAATTCTGCCTCTCTACTACGTAAATCTTCGTTTTTCTCTGTAATTACTTCATTTGTTCTCAATAGTAGTTTATCTAATAAAGCTTTTGCCTGTTGACACTTGTCATAGTGTGAATAGCGGTCGACAAAGGTTTTAATAGAATCCTCAATGGTTAATAAACCACTATTTGCATAAATAAGGTCGGAACTTTTTTCAGCAGTTGCTCGAACAGTATTAGACATTTGTCTTGGAAGAATATCAAACTCATACAACTTCTTATAGTATTTCGTTTCAGGATTTGAGTATTTTTCTCTATAAGTATCAAATTGCTCAGAATAGAATCCTCCCTCTAAATGCCCTTTTAACTTCGATCCAAGTCCTAAAATTGAAGACACGTAATAAATGCCTTGAGCATATAATTCTCTTGGAACGACTTGATTCATAATCTTGTTTCTAAACGAATCACGTTTAAAATTAGCCAGACTTAAATCTGCAGCCTCAGCCTTATTAACCACAATCATGGTGAACCGTTCATCTAATCCATCTACTGAAATAAGCTTTTCTTTTAAGTTACTGTTGTCTTTGCTATCCAAGGAACTACTGTCAGTTACAAAAACTGGTAATCCATTTGACATACCAGCCATGGCATTAGCGAGAACTTCTGAATGTTGACTATTTGTTGATGAATTAGAACCCGGAGTATCAAATATCGTAATTTTTGAGCCTACATCTCCTAAAATACCTTTTGAAAAAGGAACATTTATTTCGATTAAATCTCCAACACCTTTATCAGCAAAATCATTGATAACTTCTAATACTGCATGTAGCTTTGAAATGATTGAATCAAAAGAATCAGTCAATATTTCATTTATTTCCTTACCAAATGCATCAGTCTCATTTAATCCATCATAAAACACTTGATCATCATGGAAAGTAAGAACAACTCTATCATCTTTAAATATAAAAGAGATTTTAGCACGATCTTCATAAGGACTAGCTGTGACCTTATAGATTTTAGCGGTCACAGGAGTCTCAGCACTTGGAAGTAATTCCTGTCCAATCAAAGCATTAATAAAGGTCGACTTTCCTGCACTATAAGTTCCGAGCACACAGATAGGAACTGTATCTCCCGAAGCATCCGAAAAGCGTTTTAACTGTGCTTCAATTTCCTTGTTGCTCTCACCAATATTCTTTATAATCAGTGGCTCAAGATTTCTAAAAATACGATTAATTTCTGGCAGAACATCACGTGCATTCTCTAAATAGTTTGTTGATGATGACAAAATAATATTTGAAAACCGCTCATCTTTTAAAGCCTCTTCTAACTGTTGCTTCTCATCATTAGGCCCTTCAAAAATTAATTCTAGTTTTTCATCAGGAATAGAATATTCATTTTCAATTTCTTTTAAAATATCATATACCTTAAAGGGAAAAAAGCCACGTTGAAAAACGGCTGAAACTAGCTTGCTATTTGAGTTATTATCACTATTTATTGTCACCCAATTATCACTAGATAAGTCGTAGCGACTGAAAGTTACTGTCTTTTCGTAAGGATTACTTACCACTTTAATTTTATTCATAATTACTCCGATTATTTAAAAATACAAGTGTATTATATCACAGCAAATGGTTTTCTGTATGCGCTTTCTATAAAATCTAACTATTTTTATTTATCTAATCCAAATTTAATCTATCCCCCACACAAAAAAAAATCCCACCACATATTATGTGATAGGATATTATTTTTATTCCATTTCAAAGCTTTCGCTCTTGATCTTATCAGGTAAGAGGAGAGACAAAAGGATACACAAGATGGCTGGTATCAACCATGGCAGTGATGCTCCTGATAATGGAAGGAAGTTAATGAAGGCATTGAGTCCCGCAAGTTTAAACTGGCTTCCAATTACACTAAGCAAGGCAATCAGCGTGACTACTGCAACTGTCACTTGCATACCAGGTTTAGACAAGGCCACGAACTTGTTGGCAATCACAATCATAACAATCGTGATGGTGATTGGGTAGAGAATTAAAAGCACTGGCACTGAGAAAGCAATGATATTGTTAAGTCCCAAGTTGGCAATCGCAAACCCAATCAAGGCAAAGATAATGGCGTAAGCCTTGTAAGATACTTTCGGAAATGCCTTGTGGAAGAATTCCCCAGTCGCAACGATAAGTCCTGCGGTTGTTGTGAAGCAAGTCACTGTCACCATGATAGCTAGGAAAATCTGAGCCGCTGGTCCAAAGATGGCTTGTGTGGCTTGTGACAAGACACTTGCACCAATATTGGCATCTTTTGGTAATCCCGCCACTTGGAGTGGGAAATGATTCCCCAAAAAGGCTAATCCCAAATACAGAGCACCGAAGAGGATAGTCACTACGAAACCAACGACCCAAATCGTTGAGATATACTCTTTTTTAGACTTGAAGCCTAATTGGTTGAGTGTGACTACTGCTACTACACTGAAGGCCACAGAAGCCAAGGCATCCAAGGTGTTGTAGCCTTCCAAGAATCCTTTACCAAAAGCAGAAGCCTGATAGGCTTGACTTGCATCCTGAGGATTGTAACCACCATATTTAAATGCTCCTGCCACGATAACGACAACAATCATGATGGCAAAGATAGGCGTCAATATACGTCCAATACTATCTAAAATTTTAGATGGATTCATGGCAATCCAAAGTGCTAGAGCAAAGTAGATTACGGTAAAGACAAAGAGCCAAAGGCTAGTATGTCCACTTCCAATCAAAGGCGAGAAGCCAATTGAAAAGGCGGTGGCCGCCGTTCTAGGAATGGCAAAGAAAGGACCAATGGACAGATAAAGTACTGCCAAATAGACTAGGGCAAACTTAGGCGAGATTTTTTGAGAAATCTCATGAATGTAACCCTTAGGATTTAAAGTCCCGATAACCAGTGTTAGGATGGCAATACCAACACCTGATAGGACAAAGCCGGCAATGGCTGGCCAAAAATGACCTCCAGATTCAAAGCCTAACTGAGGGGGGAAGGTCAGATTTCCCGCTCCAAAGAACATACCAAACAACAATAAAGCTGTAAGGCTTCCCTTTTTTAACATAAGTTTCTCCAATCTAAAACAAACAAGATCTTATGCCCCAAATAGACACAACTTGTTTATTATAATTTTAGTCAACTTATTTAGTATGACATGATTAGTTTGGAACTTCAAGCTATTGAAACGTATTTACAAAGGTTTTTAAAATTGCAAATTTTCTGTATCCTTGTACGAAAAAACTAGACAAGATTCTCATCTCGTCTAGTTTGATATTTTGATTATGGGTGACTGACAATCAATTCAAGCTCTCCCTTAATTTGCCATGATTCAACATCGCTAGGAAGAATAAAGTGGCTGCCTTTTGCAATTGGGTATTCTTGATCATCGACTAAGAGGCTTCCTTGACCGTCAAGTACACTAAACAAACTGTAATCAGCAGTCTTTTCAAAATCAGCCTTACCTGAGATTTCCCATTTATAAACGGCGAAGAAATCACTTGCTACTAAGAGCGTTGATTTGAGGTCATCTACTTTTGTTGTGACTGGTCGACTGTTGGCTGGCTCACCGATATTAAGCACATCGATAGATTTTTCAAGATGGAGTTCACGCAGGTTACCTTGATCATCTTTACGGTCAAAATCATAAACACGGTAGGTCGTATCACTAGATTGTTGCGTTTCAAGAACCATGATACCTGCACCAATAGCATGCATGGTACCACTTGGCACATAGAAGAAATCACCTGCTTTAACTGGAACCTTAGTCAAAAGATTTTCCCAATCCTTACTTTCAATTTGCTGACGCAGTTCTTCTTTTGATTTGGCGTTGTGGCCATAAATAATTTCAGCGCCTGGCTTAGCAGCAATGATATACCAACACTCTGTTTTACCAAGCTCACCTTCATGTTCAAGTCCATAAGCATCATCTGGATGGACCTGTACGCTAAGCCAATCATTGGCATCCAAAATCTTAGTCAAAAGTGGGAAGACAGGTTCCTGACGATTGCCGAACAACTCACGGTGCTCTGCATAAAGAACATCTAAAGTTTGACCGGCATAACGACCATTCTTAATAGTAGAAACACCATTTGGGTGAGCAGAAATAGCCCAGTACTCTCCGACATGGTCGCTTGGAATGTCGTAGCCAAAGACATCACGCAAATGCGTGCCACCCCAAATTTTCTCTTGCATGACAGATTGCAAAAATAAAGGTTCAGACATAAAAACTCCTTATATAAGAATGAATAGACTCAAAATCTATGTCTTAACATAGATGATTACTCACATCATGATAAATGAATCAGTTCCACTTTAAAGCGGATGTTCCAAAAATCACCTATAGCCAGTAAGCTCCATCATCAGCAAATCACAAACAGACTTTGACGAGTAATTACCTCAATTATAAGCATAATTTGTGAAAATATCAACAGAGTCCTTAAAGAAATCATAAGATTTTGGCTTAATGGCTGCAAGTCATTTCAATAGCAAATTTCCTTTAAGAATCCTACTCATTCCTTCATTTTTCGGATAGTTTGATTGAATTTAAAGACTTTTTAACCTATAATGTTATTGATATTATGAAAGGAAATCTCTCAATGAAATTCTATTCCTATGACTATGTGCTAAGTCAGATTAGCCAACAAAACTGGGTTATGGTTGCCATTACTGCAGGACTTATTTTAGTGACCGGTGTATTTGCTTTTAAAGCCTTCAAAGAACGCCATGATACTAAGTTTCGTGAACTCTCTATTATTTCTATTTTAACCTTAGTTGCCGTGGTTCTAATTGCTATCAGTAATTTCCAAAGCAATCAATCTAACAACGACCAATTTAGAGCATCTCTTCACTTTATCGAGGTTGTGTCTAAAAATCTTGACGTTGATAAGAGCAAGGTTTATGTCAATACTTCTACTACTACAGATGGCGCTATCCTCAAAGTTGGAAACAAGTACTATCGTGCCATCTCAGGTTCAGAACCTGACAGCTACTTGCTAGAACAAATAAAACTTTACAAGTCTGATGTTGAACTCGTGGAGGTTAAAAAATGACATCTTTTTATCTTACTGTTGCAATTAAACTAGCTTTGGGGCTTATTTCACTCGTCTTTGTTATCAATTTAACAGGTAAAGGAAACCTAGCACCTAGCTCAGCTACTGACCAAGTACAGAACTTTGTTCTTGGTGCAATCCTCGGTGGTACAATTTATAGTAGTACCGTTTCAATCCTCCAATATATCGTGATTTTGATTATTTGGACGATTTTGATTTTACTTCTAAAATGGCTAATTACCAATATTCTCTTTATCAAACATTTGATTGACGGTAAACCAACTGTCATCATCAAACATGGTCAACTAGATCCTGAAGCTTGTCGCTCTAAAGGACTTTCAGCCTCTGATGTCGCTTTAAAATTACGTTCCCAAGGAATTTTTCAACTTAAAGAGGTTAAACGTGCAGTTATTGAACAGAACGGCCAATTGATTGTGGTTCGTGCGGGTGATGAAAATCCGAAATACCTAATCGTTACTGATGGGGTCATTCAAACAGAAATTCTTGATACTATTGGTAAAACGGAGGATTGGTTAAATGAAGAGCTTCAAAAAATGGGATATGACAACATTTCAGATATCTTCATCGCTGAATATGATAAAGGAAAGATTAATGTTGTCACTTATTAAACAAAATACTTGCATTACCGTTTAATATTGTCTACAATGGTCTCATCATAAAAAGGAGGTTCTATCATGGGAATCGAAGATAAATTGAATCAAGCTAAAGGTGCTCTTAAAGAGGGTGCTGGTAAACTGACTGGCGACAAAAAGACTGAAATTGAAGGTGCTGTTGAAAAAGTTGTAGCAAAAGCAAAAGACGGTCTCGAAGATGTTAAAGAAGGCATTGAAGGTGCTGTTGAAGGCCTTAAAAATAGCTTTAAAAAATAAGACAAAAAAGAAGTTTTCAAGCCATTTGGCAAGAGAACTTCTTTTTATATGTTTTCTAAACTGAAATTACTTACGAGAATGCTTGCTTCCTTTAAGTGCAAATGATGTTGTCATAAGTACAGCTCCTAATGCGCCTAGTCCCAAGCTACTCACATCACCAGTATTTGGTAGACTTGATTTACTTGTTTGATTGCTTTGTGAACTTTTAGATGACTGATTAGCCTTAGAACTTGTTTGGGTATTTTGTTTTTGAGCAAAATCAGTCTGAACATTTGTTTTTGTAGCTTCCTTTTGGTTGGAAACTTCTCTTAGCTGACCTTTTGATTCCGCTTGGGAACTTTGATTTTGAGTGAAAATCTTATTCAACTTCTCAGCTGTCTCATGAGCTTGTTGTTGGGCACTGCTTGATGTATTGGTACTTGCCTGTTCAGGCTGTGCTTCTGCTGACCGATTGGCAACTGCTACTTCAGATATAAGTGATCGTACTTCAGGCTCTGCAGCTCTAGTCGTTGATGAGCCTTGACCTGATGGGCTTGTGCTTCTGGCTGTCGTTGCTGAAGTAGTTGCATCTGCTTGGTTCGCATTAGTTGCTACTGAATTGCTAGCAGTCGCAGAGGCTGAGGCATTCGCAGTTGGAGACTTTGTGACACTAGCAGTCGTAGAAGTTGTGGTACTCACATTTGGAGACGTTGAGTTACTTGTTTGACTAGCAAAGTTTGGTGGGGTAGGAAGTCCAGTATTAACCGTCTGGCTTGTTGAACTTGTACTACTTGTACTAGTTGTATTCTCAGAACTTGTCGTACCTGATTGCCCCCATGGTGTGTTAACGCTTCCGGTATTGGTAGAGCTGCCACCATAGCTAGTTGGTCCGCCGTAGCCTCCGAAATTATCAGACATTGAACTATTACCAAAACCACCACCTGGGAAGCCGCCCATGCCACCAGCACCAGGACCATTGTTTGTACCTTCTTCAGTAGCTGTTGCAGTCACACTAGCACCACTTGATGTCGTAATGGTATAGGTTTCACCCGAAGTTAGACTCTCGGTACTAAAGACCACATTTCCAAATGAAGTTGTTGCTGTTGTGGTCGCTACAACATTTCCAGAACTATCTGTAACTGTGATGGTATCTCCAGCACTACCAGAGATGTTGGCCATGATATAAGACTGGCTTGAACCAGTTGTAAAGGCCTGAGCCATTCCTTGGTTACCTATGGCCCAAACGGTACCGCCAGAAATAATACCTGTTCCATCGTAGTCGATAGCAGCATTATCTGCACTTGTCTGAGCGACGTAGAGAGAACCACTTTTCACTGTCACATTGCCGTTACTGTCGATACCATCACCGTCTGCCAAGATAGTTACCGTTGCACCGTCAATATTGATGCCCACTTCATTTTCCAAGTCAGAAGTCGAATTGGTTAAGCTTGAAGTATCAGCGCTGTCCTTGGTCGTCCACTCAGTGGCGTTAATACCGTCATCACCAGCAGTGATATCAACGGTTCCACCTGTCAAATTGATATAACGCCCTTCAAGGCCTTCGTCACCTGCTACAACTGTTACTTTAGAATTGCCTTCGACAGTCAATTCATCTGTAACCGTGATACCTTTATCAGTTGCATTAATGGTTACCGTTGAGTCGGTAATCGTCAAATCACCACTGTTCACATCTGTTTCGTCTTCGACCTGAATACCGTCATCAGTTGCCGTGATGTTGACTGTGGCATTTTTAATGATTACAGCTGTCGTCGCATTGATGCCATCCTTGGCCTCAGAAGTCAAATCAAGCGTTACAGAGTCAACCGTTACACTATCAGCCTTAATGGCGTGCTTTTCAGTACTTGAAAGGGCCAAGCTACTTCCAGTACCGCTGGTAATGGTCAAAGCTCCCGCTGCTTCGATGGCATTAGCAGAGGTTGAAGAGATAGAACTGTCTGAAAGGACATTCACTGTCAATTCTGCTGAGGAATTAGAAGTGATTGACGAATCTGTTAAGGTCACTCCATCCAAGTAGATTGTCACCGGATCCGTCACGCTACCAGACACAATAATAGTATAACTTGAGCCATTACCTGTTAGTGTATATGAACCTGATTGATTAATGGTAACGGTAGTGCCATCAACTGTTACTGTGCTACTATCACTCGTTACCACAGTTGTCCCATTAAAGGTAATCGTGGTCGTCGTGCTTTCTGAATCATCACTGCTAGACTCAGTTGTTGTCTCAGACGTAGTATCTGAAGCGTTGTTGGTTAGAACTGAAGCTGTCTCTGAAGCGGTCGCTTCAGTGGAGCTTGTACTAGTGCCACTGCTTTCATCTGTAGTAGTTGTTGCCGTTTCTGAAATTTCATTAGTTGTTGTTGCAGCAGTTTCAGAAGAACTGGCTTCTGAAGTTGAAGATGTGCTTGACTGATCAGATGTTTCACTACTTGACGATGTATCTGTTGTGTCTGCTGTTGTACTTGTTGCTGATGAAGCCGTGTCGGATGTCGTAGTTGTAGTACTTGTATCAGTGTCTGTACTTGTTTCAGTAGTATTTGACGCTTCTTCTGTCTGAACACTTTCTTCAATCAAATCGGCAGTGGTTTCACCCGTCGTAACCGTTGAGAGTGTTGATTCGGTGTTAGTCTCATCGGCTGAAGCCTTATTTTCATTTAAGACGACCGAGCTACCAAAAATTAAGCTCGCTACTAGGACTGAACCCGCTGTTTTCCATTTTGATGATTTTTTAATGGCATAACGTTCTTGTGTTTGTTTGCTATGTTTATATGTCATATGTTAGACCTCTTTCTTACTTTTGAGATGCCTCTATTAAACACAAGAAACCTAAGACAAGACTTAAAGAAAGGTTAATCTTTCCTTAAAGTAAAAAAAGTCCCCAAGATATTGGGAACTTTCAATCTCTGGGATAGACCACCCTAAATTCTTCCAAAACAACCAGACTTTCCTGACTAAAATGTAATCCAACCTCATGCAACCATTTGCTAAAGAGATCCTCATGAAGCTCTCGCCAATAGGTTAACCTACGGTCTCCTTCACCTTCCTTGTAGGCATGTTTTTCAGAAACCTCTTTAAATGGGATGACCTCAACTTTCGTCGTTTCAATAATACAAATAGCATTCTCCTTACTATCAAGAATGACGCTCAGTTCATTTTCCTTGGGCAATGGTTCATTCCCCACTGCATACAAGTCAAAAGCTGAACTGGTTGCTGTCTTTTGCCCCATCAATACGAGCTCTGCCAAATAATCTGCTTCCACGCCAAAAGCCCAGGCATCAATCTTATCTCCGATTGTCTGATTTAAAATCTTATAGGCTTGCCACATCTGGTCTGATTTCATCAATCTACTCCTGCTTTTACTTTCCTTCCATTATATCAAAAAATGATAGACCAGATGGTACTATCATTTTCATCTTAATATTTAGAATGTTTGTAACCGTAAAAGGCATAAATAACTGAACCGATTAGCACTGCCAAACCAAAGGCTAACCATGTCTGCCAACTGTACTGACTCATAAAGGAGAGACAGACGATAATTGAAATAATAGGCAAGACCGGAACAAATGGAACCTTGAACTCGTCCTTCTGTGGCAAGCCCTTGTCCTTACGAAGAATAATGAGGGCAATAGCCAAGAGAACTAAGTAAGCCAAGGTCGCAATGTTAACCAATGATGCCATGTTGGCCAAGGAGAAGATACCTGCCGAGATAGCTGACAATACGCCTGTCAAAAGTGTCGCATGATGTGGAACCTTATTAGTCTTTGAAACCTTTTGGAAGGTTTGAGGAAGGAAACCATCACGCGCCAGGCTATAAACCATACGGCTAAGGGCGTAGGCCATTGAAATACATACCGTAATCAAGGTCATAATAGCAACGACAGAGACGTAGTTGGCTGCCCAAGAAATCCCGATATAGCGAAGGGCATAAGCCACGGCATCATCAACATTCAACTTGGTATAGTGAACCACTCCTGTCAAGACCAGCGAAACCACTGCATAGAGTGAAGCCACGATAATCAAGGCAAGAATGATACCTCGAGGAACGTTCTTTTGCGGCTCTTTAATCTCATCTACGGTCATAGAGATAGACTCAAAACCAAGAAATCCAAAGAACATGAGGGAGGCACCTGCCATAATCCCAGTTTTTCCTCCATAAATCTGACCAAAGCCAAATGGTGCAAAATCTGCCCAGTTGCTAGGATTCAAATGGAAGAGGCCCACTAAGATAAAGACCGCCAAGGCTGAAAACTTGAGCACTACCAAGAGGGAGTTCAAACGAAGGGCCTGCTTGGAATTCATGAGAAGAAGAGCCGTCACCAAGACCAAGACCAAGACTGGCAAAAGATCAATGTAAGTACCTTGACTGGGATTGAAAGGTCCACTGATAGCTTGAGGCAACTTAAGACCAAAGCTAGCAAGTAGCCCCTTGAGGTAAGCACCCCAACCAGAGGCAACACTGGATACGGCATTCATAAAGACAATCATGGTCAACCAGCCACCCATCCAGGCAGGATACTCCCCCCAGACAGCATAGAGGTAACCATAGACACCACCGGCTGATGGGGAACATGAGGCAAACTCGGCAAAGAAAATCGCTGACATCCCAACACACACTGCTGAAATCAAGACTGAAATAATCAGGGCAGGACCAGCCAGAGTCGATGCCGCGGTACCAGTAATCGTAAAGATTCCTGTACCAACCATGGCACCGATTCCCAGCAGGACCACATCCCTAAGGGTCAGATGTCGTTTCATCTCAGTCTGAGCGAGACCGACATCCTTTTTACGAAAAATACTCATTTTTATACTCCATTTTTTGCAAAATACCGAACTATTATACCATATTTCTTGGTCTAAATGGGCCTTTTTCTGTATTTTTATACTTTTATTGGTGAATGCTATGTTGAAGATGGGGACTCCTAATGCTTACTTTTTAATTTTCCATACATCTCGATTAAAAGGAGCTTACTAAAGTGGTCATTTATCATTCTTTTTTGTTTCTCAAATCCTTACCTAGAAAGAATTTTCAATTTTTAGAAAAAAACATGAAAATCTTATGAATGCGTTTGATTCTTCTAATGAAAGATGTTAGAATGGGGTCATTAAAAAGGAAAAGGGGAACTTTTATGGAAAATAAAGTTCATTTTAAACTTCATAAAGTGAAAAAACAATGGGTTACCATTGCCGTGTCTGGTTTGGCACTTGGTGCCTCATTGATTGGAGTTGGTGTCTCTGCCGACGAGCAAGCTACAAATCAAGTTACCTCAGCTAGCACGCCTGAAAGCGTCAGTCAGGATCCTGAGCTTGTTGTCACAGAAACAACTGTAGCTACGACAAAAGCTGATCAAGGCGCAACCAATAAGGCAACTGATACAACTGCTACTGTCACAACTGATAAGCAGCCAGTCCTTAAGGAAGACCAAGCAAGTAGCACTTACAATTTGTCTAGTGGCGAAACGAGAACCGCTACCTCAACTTCAGAAACAGCTAGCACAGTCACCGAAGTAAACAGTCAAGCACCGGAGTCTGTTGAAACTACTGTCGTTTCTGGCGGTCAATTCAAGAGCGATGCTGAGGGCAACTGGTACTATCTCAAAGATGGGAAAAATCTGACAGGTGCCCAAAACGTTGACCATTTCGACCTTTATTTTCACGAGGATGGCAAGCAAGCCAAGGGTGAGATTATCACAGAAAATGGACAATCTTGCTACTATGACAAAGCCAATGGACGTAAGGTAACCAATACCTCTATCAACATTGATGGTCAAGCCTACAAAGCTGATGCCCAAGGTCGTTTGACAGCAGTTCTGCCTGAAACGAACAAACGCAACCAGTTTATTGAAGACAACAACCACAACTGGTATTACCTCGGCAAAGATGGCAAACCCGTCACTGGTGCTCAGAACATCGATGGCTTTAACCTCTACTTCCACGAAGATGGTCGACAAGCTAAAAACGAAATCGTCACTATTAATGGTGATAGCTACTATTTCGATAAAGACAATGGACGTCGCGTAACAGGTCTCCAAGCTCTTAACAACGTCAACCATAAATACTTTGGCTTTTACTACTTCGACAAAGATGGCAAGATGGTCAAAGATGACTTCATCACTGAAAATGGAAATCTTTACTACTTTGATGCTACTGGTAATCAACCTAATTTTGTCTTTGTTTCGGATAAAGCTGGAAACTGGTATTACATCAATGACTTCAAGGCAACTAAAGGCTTCTCAGCCCCATTTGGTTTCCAAACCGAATTTCTAGACCGTAGCCAAGCTCACTACAAGACAAGTGTTCAAAACCTGAACGGACAACAGTATTATTTTGACCCCAAGACTGGTATCATGGTAACCAACCGTTATGTTTCTGACGATAAAGGGAATTGGTATTACTTTGGTAAAGATGGTAAAGCGCTTCATGGCTTTCAAACAGTAGACGGTAGCCTTCACTACTTCAATGACAATGGTCAACAAGTCAAAGGGGACTTCCTTTACTACGGTAACGATATCTACTATTTCGACAAAGACAATGGAAATCCAGTAACCAACCAATTCGTTAATAGAGATAACTCTTGGTACTACTTCGGAGCTGATGGTAAAGCCGTATCTGGTTTCCAAACCATTAACGGACAGAACCTTTATTTCCACGAATATGGTGTACAAGCCAAGGGACAACTGGTTACTGTTGGTGGCAAAACCTACTACTTCGATCCAAATACAGGTGACAAGTGGGTAAATCGCTCACTTACCTTAAACGGTACGGTCTATAAATTTGATAGCAATGGTGTGGCGACTACTAAAGCTGACCAAACCACAAATCGAAATCAATTTGTTAAAGGTACTGATCAAGAATGGTACTACTACGATGCCAATGGTAAAAAGGTCACTGGTTTCCAAACTATTAACAAGGACCTCTTCTACTTCAACGATAAGGGCCAACAAGTCCGAGGAAGTATTTTCAACCTAGGTGATAACTACTACTTTGCCAACAAAGACACTGGTGCTGTCCTTCGTAATGCCTTCTACCATGATAAATCTACTGGTCGTTACGGTAACTTCTCTGAAAACATCTACTACGCAGGAAGTGATGGTGCCTTCAAGACAGGCTGGTTTGAAGTTGATGGCAACCGTTATTATGGTAGCGACTATTCTGATGACGACACACCTAAAGGAAACCTCTACACAGGAGTTATCAACTCTCAACTCTTTAGCCCAGATGGAAAACTCTTGACAAACGGTCTCTATCCTGAGTTCAAGCGTACTGGTGAAAATTCGTATGAACTTGAAGGTGTCTATGTTACAGATGCCGACGGTAATATCAAAGAAGGTCCTTATCAATATGATGGTAAGATTCTTGGATCTAAATATAGTAACGTCCGCCAATCACAATGGTCAACTTTTGACGAATGGGACATTCTTAATGGACACCTCTACCACTTCGACTCAACACCTATGACCTTCACAGCACCAAATGGCCAAAAAGTGACCACAAACGTTGCCATTGCAACAACTAATAAGGCCCTTACCTATCGCGGTGTAACCTTTAATTTTGATGCCAAGGGTATTGATGCGGCAAAAGAAAAAGCCATCCACTTTGACCAATTGCAGACGGATCGTAGCGGCACAAGTTATCTCTATGAAAATGGTCAAAAAGTCACTGGCTTGAAGACCTTTGATGGCGTCACTTACTATTTCTATGACGATGGCCGCCAAGCCAAAGGCACAGAGGTCACAATCAATGGTAAGACTTACCAATTTGACCAATTGACTGGTATCATGACACGCAACGCCTTTTCAAAATCATACAACTACGAAGGTTCTCCACGCTTCCCATACTACCCAACACGCTACTATGGCAACGACGGAGCTGCTCTGACAGGTTGGCAAACCATCGACGGCAAGGACTACTACTTCCGAGATAGCGGAAACCTTGAAACAGGACGTTTTGTCATCGGAGACAGAGCCTATAATGCTGATGACAATGGTGTAGTTGCTGACCGCAAGGGTGAACCTGCCTATCGCAATCGTATTGTCTACGATAAAGGCGATAACTACTATTACAATGACAAAGGTGAGAAAGTGACCGGCTTCCAAGAAGTTGATGGCAAGGTCCTCTACTTCGACGCTGAAGGTAAACAAGTCCTAGGACGTTTCGTCACAGTCGATAACTATACCTACTATTTCGATCCTAAAACAGGAGAAAAATACACTAACCGCTCTGTCCTCATCGACGGTAAACTCTATACCTTCGACAAAGATGGACATGTCGTGTCATAAGATGAGATGAAACCGAGACGAAAGTCTTGGTTTTTTTGACACCAAAATTATTGGCTAGGAGGGCCTGGCATTCTCATCTTAAAACTTAGAAGGTTGGTAACCATAACAAAAATAAAAGCTAAACCTCTTTGTAAAGTATAGGCGTTTCATAATCAATATTCGACATGGTATAGTGGATAAGGTTCGTCAATACCAGAGTAACTAGAGAATAGAGAATAGAGAACTGCTACAATTATCAGGGATATGACAATAAATGTTCATATATTATTGATTAAAGTTTTTGAAATATAAGTTTTTTATTAAACATAAATCACTTTTATGAATCCTCTAGAAAATCATAAAAAGCCCTAATTTTTGAATGAAATTTTACATTAACACTCGTAATGTACTATTACTATCATGTTTTAAATCATTTTAAGTATCAAACAAAATTTTTCAATTTACATATTTTTAATTTTTTGACTTTTATAATCACCTCTGTTATAATCATCATATATCAAGGAGGAATTAATGAACATGAATAAGAAATTACATGCTACTATTGGTCTTAGTGCTGCAATTTTAGCACTTGGTCTATCATCTTCTGCACTTGCAGATGAACAAGAATTGCCAGTAAGTCTTCCCGCTACAGAGGCTCTTGATAACACTTCTTTTGAAAACCTAGTTGTTGAAAACATCCCTGCTTCAGCCGTTGATGTTAATCTAACTAGCGAATCAGTAAGCACAACTGCTACTGCTAATCCTGCCACTGAGGTTAACTCAGCGAGCACTGCTATCCTTAGCGAGGAAGTAACTACACCTGCAAGTACTCCTACACCAGCAGTTGAAAATACAACTCCTGTAAGTCTTGAAGAATCAAGTCCAGTTGTAAACACACCAACGGTTGATGAACGTGTGTCAGAAGTTCGTATTCATCATATTCGTCGTACAACTGAAGCAAGTTATTCACAATTTAGCTCTCAAAAAGATGTGCTTTACACAACGATTAAAGTACCTGCATTCACTGAATACGACACATCTGCTTTTGCACCAGCAACGGTTACCGATGAAAACGGAAAAACATGGTATTTTGCTAAATACGACGACATAGTGCTTAACAATAAGAGTAATTACGGCGCACCTAAAAAAGGGATTGCTTCAAGTCCTATTATTGATGTCACTTACTTCTATGATGATGTTGACCTTGCTCCAACTGTCGCACAACAAGCCCGTTTTGTCGATGAGAAGGGACAGGAAATTGCTCCAATCAAAGTCAACATGGTTAGACGCGATATTGATTTAGCTTACTATGCCTATTTCCCGACTGCGCCTGAAACGATCCAAGCTAATGGTAAAACATATAAGCTACAATCAACTGATGATCAAGAAATTAAGTCACACAAAATTCGTATTTCAAATACTGTGACAATCACTTATATTTACAAGGAAGTTACTGAAGGAACAGCTGAAAAACCTGTAACACCAGCTACACCAACAAGTGCTAAAAAACTTCGTCTTCCTAAAGGCAATAACGGTGTGAAAACGCGTATCCCTGTTAACTACAAACACCAAACAAATTCTTCAAACCAAGGAACTACAAAATTACGTCTCCCTAAAGGGAATAATGGTGTGAAAACACGTGTACCGGCTAAAAAGAACACTCCTATTCTTGCAGTAGACTACTTATAAGCAAAAAAAAA